>JBARKD010000705.1:0-5554 GCA_049800615.1 Acidobacteriaceae bacterium
ACTATTTCCCATTGGTGGACCGCTTTTAGGAGTTTCAAATTACTGGTGCTTTTGCATGATCTGCTGCAGAACCTCCCGAGAGGGGCGCACGCGGGATTCCGGAAGCGAGGCAAGGGGTTCGTTCACCAGGTTCAAGAGATCGGTGAAGCTGGGTTTCTGGGTGTCGACATAAAAGACCCCGGTCAAAACCTCACCCTGCGCGTGGGCTCGCATCAGGGTTTCCACCGCGCGGATCCGGTCAGTCGGATCGAAGTCCGGATGCAGCTTCCGCAGCCTCATGTGAGACCCGTCGTGCATCTCCACGTCGAAGGTCGTCCCTGGATCATAGTCGACGGAGATCTCCTCGAAGGACGGGACGAATCCCACCTCGTTGACTGCGTCTTCATGCTCCTGGATGTACTTGTAGCTCTTGGTCGAACCCTCGTGATCGTTAAAAGTGACGCAGGGAGAGATGACATCAAGCATCGCCGTGCCGCGATGGGAGATTGCCGCCTTGAGCATAGCTAACATCTGCTTCTTGTCCCCGGAGAAGGAGCGGCCGACGAAAGTCGCGCCCAGCTCGATCGCCATGCTGCAGGTATCGATCGCCGGCAGATCGTTGATAACTCCGGTCTTCAGCTTGGAACCGAGATCGGCGGTAGCCGAGAATTGCCCCTTGGTCAGCCCGTAAACCCCATTGTCCTCAATGATGTAGACCATCGGGAGGTTGCGCCGCATGAGGTGCGCGAACTGACCCATGCCAATGGATGCCGTGTCGCCGTCACCGCTGACGCCGAGCCCCATCATGGTGTGGTTGGCCAACAGTGCGCCGGTGGCCACCGAGGGCATGCGTCCGTGAACGCTATTAAAGCTGTGAGCCCGACTCATGAAATAGGCCGGAGTTTTGGAGGAACAGCCGATTCCCGAGAGCTTCATCACCCGCTCGGGTTGAATGCCCATCTCGTACATCGCGTCCACGATGCGTTCGGAGATGGCGTTATGGCCGCAGCCCGCGCACAGTGTGGTTTTTCCACCGCGGTAATCAATAACTTGAAGGCCCAGGCGGTTCTTTTTAGGGCCTGGAGCCACCGGCGGATTCATCGTCGTCGCCATTAGATCTCCTCCTGCAGCAGCAACTTGTCAGTTACGGTGCGGGCGTCGAGCGGCAGGCCATCGAAGTGGCGGATGCTTCTCAACTTGGTAAGTTCCTCAACGGGCAAATCCAGCTTCAGCAGGCTTAGCATCTGGCCATCGCGGTTTTGTTCAATCACATAGACCCGGCTGTGAGCGGCCACAAAGGCCTGCACCTCGGGGGAAAAGGGAAAAGCTCGCAAACGAAGATAGTCGGTTTCCAGACCATATTCCTTCTTGAGCTGATCGCGGCTCTCCCGCACTGCAAAATCCGAGCTGCCGAAAGCAATCAACCCAATCTGGCTCTTGCCGGTTTGGACGGCCTCCGGTTTAGGCACCAGGGTGCGCGCGGTTTCAAATTTCCGGCCCAGCCGCTCCATCAAGTTCTGATAATCGTCGGGCCGCTCGGTATACAGGGCCTTCTCGTTATGGCCGCTCCCACGGGTGAAATAAGCGGCCTTGGGATGGTCGGTCCCGGGCAGCGTTCGGTAAGGAATTGCGTCCCCATCCACGTCCTTGTAACGCTCGAATCCGCCCAACCGCTCCAGATCTTCGCGGGAGAGCACTTTACCCCGTCTGATAGGCTTCTCCGGATAAGCAAATGGCTCCGACATCCAGTTGTTCATACCTATATCCAGATCCGAGAGAACAAAAACGGGAGTCTGCAGTTGCTCGGCGAGGTCAAACGCCTCCATAGCGAACTCGTAGCATTCGTGAACCGATCCGGGCAGCAGCATCACGTGCTTGGTATCCCCATGGGACAGGAAGGCAATGGAAAGCAGATCCCCCTGCATGGTGCGGGTAGGCATTCCGGTCGAAGGACCAACCCTCTGGATGTCAAAGATGACCCCGGGAATTTCGGCAAAATACCCCAGACCGGCAAATTCCGCCATCAGGGAGATGCCTGGACCCGAAGTCGAAGTCATCGACCGGGCGCCCGCCCAGCCCGCTCCCAGGACCATGCCAATCGCAGCAAGTTCGTCCTCTGCCTGCACGATGGCGAAGTTGGCTTTGCCGTCTTCCTCAACCCGGTATTTCTTCATGTAATCGATGAGGCTTTCCACCACCGAAGAGGAGGGTGTTATGGGATACCAGGTGACCACGGTCACCCCAGCAAACATAGCCCCCAACGCTGCGGCGGAGTTGCCGTCGATAATGATCTTGCCGTCGGTCGCATGCATGGGTTCCAGGAGCAGCGCATCCTGCTTGATCAGGGATTTAGCGGCAAAATCGTATCCGGCCTGTACGGCTGCCCAGTTGAGGTCGGCGGCCTTCTGCTTCTTGGCGAACTGGCGCCGCACCGCTTGCTCAACCGCGGCCAAGTCCATGGAGAGTAAGCGGGCCACGACGCCCACGTAAACCATGTTCCTAACCAGCTTCCGCAGTTTGGCGTCCGGGCAAACCGCCGCCGTCAACTTGTCGAACGGAACCGGATAGCAGATGACATCCTCGCGATACTGCTTCAGGTTCTGCGCCTCGTCGTAAATGGCGGCAGCGCCTGGGGGCAGCGAAAGAATGTCTTCGCGCGCGGTCTCAGCATTCATCGCGACCAGCAGTTCGATCTCCCGAGCGCGGGCAACGTATCCATGTTTGCTGGCGCGGATGGTGTACCAGGTGGGTAAGCCCGCGATGTTGGATGGGAACAGATTCTTTCCGCTGACCGGAATGCCCATCGAAAAGATGCTTTTGAGCAGAACCGAATTGGCGGACTGGGAGCCGGATCCGTTTACGGTGGCTACCTGAATGCTGAAATCATTGATGATCTGCTTGGATGTTGGCGTCTGTAGTGCCGTTGAGCTACCCGCGCCGGGTGCCCCTACGGCAACGTCTCCTGTCGCCATTTGGCCGGATTCCTTCCCAGATAGAATAAGCGGCACCATCGCAGGCCAGACCTATTCGTATCGTCTGGATCAGAAAGGCCCTGATCTCCGCTTCAAACATTATAGGACAGTGACTTGCCCGGCTCCTGGCCTGGGTCATCCAATGGCTCTAATTTGGTACTGGATGGAGTAACACCAGCTTAAGATGCTCGCTTGCCGCACAGGACTACAATGTAGGCATGCTGCTGGAAGGCATCTTTGCCGCCGTCACGACGTGTTTTTATCCCGATGGCCGCCCATATTGGCGCAAATTGGAAGCCAATATGGAGCGCTATTCGCGCACGCCCATGAGTGGGATGGTCTTGCTTGGCTCCACTGGCGAGGCTGTCATGCTCAGCGACGACGAGTCCCGTGAAGCTCTGCGCGTGGCGCGGAGTGTGACCGCCCCGGAGAAGGTTTTGCTTGCGGGAGTAGGCCGCGAAAGCGTCATCGAGACGTTGCGCCTGGCGGATTTTGCGGCAGAGCAGGCCTACGACGCTGTCCTGGTGCGAACACCTCATTTCTACCGCAAACAACTGCGCAACCGGGAAATGCTGACCTACTATCAGGCAGTCGCAGATCGTTCTCCATTGCCCGTTCTTCTCTACAGTGTGCCCAGTTGCACGGCATATGATCTGCCCATCGAGGTTGTCGCCGACCTGGCCATGCACCCCAACATTATCGGCATGAAGGATTCAAGCGGAAACGTGGAACGCATCGCGGAACTGGTGAATGTTACGCGTCCGGCGCGAGCGCGGACGGTTCCGGTAACAACAGTTTTTGCCGCTGTGACTTCAAGGATGCTCGCGCAGCGGCCGGGCAACACGACTGCGACATTTGTAACCGCGGACGAGCTTGTTTCCGGCGGCGCGGCGTTGGCCGTGGCTCCGCCCCAGCCGCCGTTGAAAACGCGCACCCGCGAAGTCGGCTTCCAGATTCTCGCCGGTTCCGCGCAGACGCTTTACCCGTCACTTGAAGCGGGCGCCACCGGAGGAGTATTAGCACTGGCTACGTTTGCCCCCCAGGCATGTTGCGAGATCTATACCGCATGGGCGGAGAAGGACGCGAAGCTGGCGACGGAAAAGCAGCAGCGGGTTGCTCCCGCGGGTATCGAGATTGCCGGCAAAATGGGAATTCCCGGAGTAAAGTACGCCCTGGACGTGAATGGCTACTACGGTGGAAGGCCGCGGATGCCGCTGTTGCCCCTGACCGCGGATGAGCAGCGGCTAGTTGATAAGCTGCTCGTGAACACTCCAAATTAAACCTGCCGTTTCTGGTAAAACGGCGCCGCAACCCTACCCTTTTTCATCCTGACTTTTTTGTCTAGGGGCGGACATCATACCCTCAGCGGCTGAAGCCGGTCTTCTATTCAAATTGGCGGCGGGGCTGAAAGCCCCGCCCCTTCACGCCAAAATGTCACAGGCTTTCAAGATGACAATTCAGTTGCTCCTTTAGGAAAACTGCAGATTCCTCGGCTGCGCTCGGAATGACAAAGGGGAGGCTTGCGGTTCAATTTGAGAGCATCGGGCTGGATGGGGCGCCCGTCCGTTCCGGTCGAGACGACAATTCTGCTTTTAGGGAAAAATTGTACCCTCAGCGGCTGAAGCCGGTCTTCTGTTCGATTTGGCGGCGGGGCTGAAGCCCCGCCCCTTCATTCGGTCGAGATGACAATTCTGTTGGGGCGGTTCGGTTCGTTTAAGGCTCGACCAGCGCGTACACGAGCAACACTTACTGCGCAGCCACCGGCTCCCTGCGCAGTTCCTGCAGGGAATTCACCGTGATCTGGCGGCGCTGGGTTGCAGAAATTCCTTCCGCGGCCGCTCTTGCCGCGGCGATCGTCGTGATGGTCGGAATCCTTTGGGTCACCGCCGCCCGGCGAATGGCCTTCTCGTCAAAGAATGTGTCCTGCCCATGTGGGGTGTTGATGATGAGCTGAATGCGCTCACCCTTGATCAGGTCTACTACGTTAGGCCGGCCTTCCTTCACTTTGTAAACGCGTTCCACCACCAGCCCCGCCCGTTCCAACACATTCGCGGTGCCCTCCGTGGCCACAAGATGAAAACCTAACTCCACATATTGCCGGGCAAGATCGACCACAACCGCTTTGTCGCGATCGTTCACGCTGAAAAAGGCCGTTCCCTTCACCGGCAATACCTGTCCAGCTGAGAGCTGAGCCTTAGCAAAGGCTTCCCCGAAGTTATCGGCTACGCCCATAACTTCGCCGGTCGACTTCATCTCCGGTCCCAACACGGTATCCACTCCGGGAAATTTATTCCAGGGGAAGACCGGCGATTTGACGAAGAAGTGGTTGCCGGTGGCCAGATCGGTCCGCTCCGCAACCTGCTCGGGCATCAACTCGCGTAAAGTGCGGCCAGTCATCAACCGCGCGGCTATTTTCGCCAAGGGTACGCCGGTCGCCTTGGATACATAGGGAACGGTACGCGAGGCACGGGGATTGACCTCGATGACGAACACCTTGTCCTGCTCTCCCTGCTTGCGTTGAATGGCAAATTGGAGATTCACCAGCCCGATAACGTTGAGGGCGAGTGCAAGCTTGCGTGTGTAGGTGCGAATGGTCTCGAGCG
>JBARKD010000706.1:0-11804 GCA_049800615.1 Acidobacteriaceae bacterium
CCCCTTTGTCATTCCGAGCGCAGCCGAGGAATCTGCAGTTTTCCTAAATGAGCCACAGAATTGTCATTGCGAGAGTCTTTGACTTTTTGGTTTTGAAGGGGCGGGGCTTGAAGCCCCGCCGTCGCACCGACGAGAAGAGCGGCTTCAGCGGCCGAGGGCAAAATTTTCCATCCACCGCACTCGATTGAAACGCAAGCCTCCCCTTTGTCATTCCGAGCGTAGCCGAGGAATCTGCAGTTTTCCTAAATGAGCCACAGAATTGTCATTGCGGGACCCTTTGACCTTTTGGTTTTGAAGGGGCGGGG
Organism: Acidobacteriaceae bacterium; assembly: GCA_049800615.1. GTDB lineage: Bacteria > Acidobacteriota > Terriglobia > Terriglobales > Acidobacteriaceae > PALSA-350. The sequence goes on from JBARKD010000706.1 coordinate 306, forward strand.
CTGAAGCCCCGCCCCTTCAACTTCACCTCGATCCGTCTCTTTCATGGAAAAGCAGCTTTCGCCGACCCAAAAAGTTGTCGTCCCGACCGAAGCGTAGCGAAGTGGAGGGATCTGCTGTCTCCTGAACCGGCACAGATCCTTATGGAACCATCGGTTCGCATGCAGACTCTTTAGCCCCTGAGAGAATGCCGTCTGGCCAACCCTCAACTTTCAGGCAGCAGAATGACGTATGTTATTTCCGACGCACTACTCTAGGTCTTATCGATCCACTGCGACTCTCACGCCGGCTCCTGATTTTGCATCTCCACAATGCTCTGGTCATGTCCAAAGGTCCCTACGCAGAATCCTGCTGGAACATCTGCTTGATACCGCGCAAGGCTTGTCTGGTACGCTCCTCATTCTCAATCAGCGAAAAGCGCACATGCTCATCCCCATGTTCGCCAAAGCCTACACCAGGACTAACAGCCACCTTGGCCTGGGTCAGCAGTTTCTTCGAAAATTCCAGCGAACCCATGGCCTTATAACGCTCAGGGATGGAAGCCCACACGAACATAGTTGCTTTGGGCAGCGGCACCTGCCAATTCAACTGATTCAATCCCTTGACCAGAACATCCCTCCGCTTGCGATAGTTTTCGCAAATTTCCTGAACACATTCCTGCGGTCCTTCGAGCGCCAGAATCGAAGCCACCTGGATCGGAGTAAAAGTACCGTAATCGAAGTAGCTCTTGAGACGTCCCAGCGCAGCGACCAAATCGCGATTCCCCACCATGAAGCCAACTCGCCATCCAGGCATGTTGTAGCTCTTGGACAAAGTAAAGAACTCAACCGCAATATCTTTCGCGCCCGGCACCTGCAGAATCGATGGCGCCCGGTATCCGTCGAACACAATGTCTGCATAAGCAAGGTCGTGCACCAGGTAAATCTGGAATTCTTTGCACAGAGCCACCACGCGCTCAAAAAATGCAAGATCCACGCATTGCGTGGTGGGGTTTGCCGGAAAATTCAGGATCAGCATCTTGGGGCGCGGATACATCAGCGGCACCGCGTGCTCCAGCTCCGCTAAAAAGTCGTCCGTGCTGTGCACCGGGATGGCGCGGACATTCGCCCCGGAAATCACCGGGCCATAAATATGGATGGGATAACTGGGACTCGGCACGGCAACGACCTCACCACGATCCAGAGTTGCCAGGCACAAATGAGCAATCCCCTCCTTGGAGCCAATGGTCACGATTGCTTCCGTCAATGGGTCCAATTCCACGCCATAACGCTTCTGGTACCAATTGCAGATCGCTTTCCTTAGCCTCGGGATCCCCTTGGATAAGGAGTAGCGGTGAGTCGCGGTCTTGCCCGCGGCTTCGATCATCTTCTCGACGATATGCCTGGGGGTGGCGCCGTCGGGATTCCCCATGCCGAAGTCGATGATGTCTTCTCCCCGGGCGCGAGCCGCGGCCTTCAACTCGCCGGTGATGTTGAACACATAAGGCGGCAGCCGCTGCAGGCGGAGAAACTCCTGCATAGGCTTCGTTCCCACGGAATTACTGAATACGCTCATATCGATATCCTTCGGCCTCCAGCGCATCGGCGATGGCCGTAATGTGCGCAGCGCCTCGCGTTTCCAGCGTGATGTCGATGACGGTATCACCCAGATTGACACCATAATAAGCACGATTGTGCAGAGTCTCTACAATGTTGGCGCGCTGATCGGAGAGAATTTTTGTCAAATGATGCAAAGCTCCGGGCCGATCGGCAAGATGTACGCGGATGCGCACCCGCCGTCCATCCTTGACCAAACCGCGCTCTATGATTCTGGCTAGCAAACTCACATCGATATTGCCGCCGCAGACAAGAACCGCCGTGCGTTGCTTTTTGAGCGAGGTCTTGTGCTGTAGCAGAGCCGCCAGGGCAACCGCACCGGCGCCTTCGGCCAGAGTCTTCTCCCTTTCCAGGAGAACCAGGATGGCATTGGCAATCTCCTCTTCGTCGACCGTAACGATCTCATCGACAAACCGCTTCACGAGCGGCAACGTCAGATCGCCCGCGCGGCGAACGGCAATGCCGTCGGCAATGGTCGCCTCCGCCGGAAGCGTAACCGGGCCTCCATGCTCGATGGCGCGCAACATGGAGGGAAGCCGTTCCGTCTCGACACCAACCACACGAATCGACGGGTTGCTCTCTTTCAATGCACAGGCAACGCCGCTGATCAATCCGCCGCCGCCGATGGGCACGACCACCGCCTCAAGCCCCTGGATCTGCTCCAGCAACTCAAGGCCAATAGTTCCCTGGCCGTTGATAACACCGTGATCGTCGAAAGGATGGAGGAACGTCATCCCTTCCAAATCGCAAATCCGTAGCGCTTCGGCGCAGGCTTCATCGTAATTTGCGCCGTGAAGAATCACTTCCGCGCCGAACCCGCGAGTGGCGGAAGTCTTCACCAGCGGCGTCATCAGCGGCATGACAATGCGCGCCGGCACACCGCGCTGGGTGGCGTGATAGGCCACCGCCTGTGCGTGGTTGCCCGCGCTGGCGGCAATTACACCCCGCCGCTTCTCCTCCTCGCTCAGCAGCAGAATCCGGTTGAGCGCGCCCCGCTCCTTGAAAGCTCCGGTGCGCTGCTGATTGTCCAGCTTGAGAAAGACTTCCTGGCCGGTTACCGCGGAAAGAGCGTCTGAAAGCCGGCAGGGGGAAAAATAGATGTGATCGCGGATTCTTAATTCCGCTTTTTTTACCTGTTCGAGGGAAACGTCCACAGTTGGATTAGAACATTTCTCATGTTGCCCTCAAAGGGGAGGGACTGCAAATGCCACCCTTTCCACCAGCCTGCCACTGCTGTAGAAGGAAGTAGACTGGCAGCATGAGCGCAACTGAATCCGGAACCGTTGCGGTTCTGGCCGAAAAGCCATCGGTCGCGCGTGACATCGCCCGTGTCCTCGGAGCCGCAAAGGGAGGCAAAGGCTACCTCGAAGGAAACGGTTATGTCGTCACCTGGGCGATCGGACATCTGGTTTCCCTGGCCGAGCCGCATCAGATGAACCCGGAATGGCGAAAATGGCGGCTGGATTCCCTGCCGATTTTGCCCCAGCAATGGCCCCTGGTCGTCTATGAGCGGAGCAAAGACCAATTTGAAGTAGTGCAGAAGATACTTACGTCTTCACGGATTGCGCGGATCGTGTGCGCCACCGACGCCGGCCGCGAAGGAGAACTGATCTTCCGCTACATCTACGAGGCGTCAGGCAGCAAAAAGCCCTTCAGCAGGCTTTGGATCTCCTCTCTGACGCCGGATGCTATCCGCAGAGGTTTCGCCAACCTGCGGCCCGGAAGCGACTACGACCGGTTGGCGGATGCCGCCTGTGGTCGAAGCCGCGCCGACTGGCTGGTAGGCATGAATTTGTCACGCGCCTATTCCATCGTCTACAACGAGGAACTATCCGTCGGCCGCGTACAGACCCCCACCCTGGCCATGATCGTAGAGCGGGAGCTCGCCCTGCGAAGTTTTGTGCCGGAGGATTATCTGCACGTCGTTGCTACCTTCCAGGCCGCGTCATCCGGAGAAAGTTATGACGGTACCTGGTTCCGTCCACAAGTCAAGACCGGGGAAAGCAGTCGCTTGCCTGCCGATGGCGAGGAGGCGAACCAGATCATCGCCCGTGCACGGTCTGGCCAGGCCGCTGTCGAGAGTCTGGCTTCCGAAACCGTGCGCACGCCGCCCCCATTGCTTTACGACTTGACCGATCTGCAGCGCCATGCCAACCGTCTCTACGGGTTCAGCGCGCAGAAGACGCTTGATCTCGCGCAGGCGCTTTATGAGCAGCACAAACTGATCAGCTATCCCCGTACGGACAGCCGCTACTTGTCGACCGACATTGCGCAAACCATTCCCAGAATTGTGGCGGCAATTTCCAGCCGCTATCAGAACCTCCTGGCTCCGGGAACGGGCGAGCGCCCCCTGGGAAAACGCTATGTCGACGACACCAGGGTCGGAGACCATCACGCCATTATTCCCACCGCGGTCACCATGCAACCAGACAGGCTCACTCCTGAGGAAAACAATATTTATGACCTGGTGTGCCGCCGGCTGCTCATGTTGTGGCATGAGGACTACCTGCAGGAAGTGACCACGGTGATCACTGCGATCCGTAATGAGACAGTCACGGACAGGTATCGCACCACTGGCACGGTTGTGCGCCAGGCCGGGTGGAAAGTCCTTGATCTCGCCTCGGATGCGCGCCGGCGGGAGCCCAGAAACGATTCCGAGGCTGCCAGTCCGACTCTGCCGGCAACGCTCGCGCAAGGCCAGGCGCAGAACGTAATCAAAATCGAAGCGCAAAAGAAAAAGACGCGCCCGCCGCAGAGATTTACGGACGCAACCATCCTGACCGCCATGCAAACCGCGGGGAAAAGTCTGGATGAGAAAGAGCTGTCCGACGCGATGAAGGAAACCGGCCTGGGAACGCCGGCCACGCGAGCGGCCATCATCGAGGTCCTTTTGAAGCGCGGCTACGCTACCCGAACCGGAAAGAGTCTCGAGGCTACTGAAAAAGGACTACACCTGATTGAAGTAGTGCATCCGGAAGTAAAAAGCCCGGCGATGACCGGGCAATGGGAAGCTTTCCTCAACCGCATTCACGATGGGCAGGCGCAACTTGATCCCTTCCTTGAGCGCATCCGTGAATATGTGCGTTCGGTTGTCGGTCGGGTAAGCGAAAGCAAGCCCCGTGTGCCCGAGTCACCTCCCCACGCCGGAATGGCGGCTTCGAGCGATCATTTGCCAGGCAGGACGGTCGCTCAAAATGCGAGCCTCAAAGAAAAGAGCCTGAACGAACTGCTGAAGAGCATTTTCGGTTTTTCCAGCTTTCGCCCCAACCAGGAGGCGGTCTGCCAGGCGGTAGCCGCGGGAGAAGATGCCCTGCTGGTCATGCCGACCGGCTCCGGCAAATCCCTCTGCTACCAGTTGCCCGGCTTGGCGCGCGGCGGAACCACACTGGTGATCAGTCCCCTCATCGCCCTGATGGACGACCAGGTGCACAAGTTGAAAGATCTTGGTCTCTCTGCGGAGTGCATACACTCCGGACGCAACCGTGAAAGCTCGCGCCAGGCGTGCGTGGACTACATAAAGGGCAACCTGCAGTTCCTCTTCATCGCGCCCGAACGGCTGCGCGTACCCGGCTTTCCGGAGATGTTGGCCAAACACAAGCCTTCGCTGGTGGCCATCGACGAAGCTCACTGCATCTCGGAATGGGGCCATGATTTTCGGCCGGATTACCGCATGCTGGGACAGTATTTGCCGAGCTTCCGTCCAGCCCCGGCGCTGGCCCTGACCGCAACCGCGACCTCGCGCGTGCAGAAGGATATTGCCTCCCAGTTAGGTTTGACCGGAGTCAGGCATTTTATCCATGGTTTTCGCCGGGGGAATATTGCGATTGAAGTGGTGGAAGTGCTTCCCTCCGATCGGCCGTCGCTGGCCCGCGCCATCTTGCTCGATCCCGGCGCGCGACCCGCAATCATATACACCCCGACCCGGAAACGGACAGAGTATCTGACTCAGCTGCTCTCAGGGGAATTTCGGGCGGGCGCCTATCACGCCGGCCTCGATGCCCAGCGGCGGCAACGCGTGCAGGCAGATTTCATGAGCGGAAAGCTGGAGGTCATGGTCGCCACCACTGCTTTCGGCATGGGCATCGATAAAGCAAATGTGCGCACAGTGATCCACATTGCGTTTCCTGGAAGTCTCGAAGGCTATTACCAGGAGATAGGGCGCGCGGGGAGGGATGGCGAAGCCAGCCGCGCCATTCTTATGTACTCCTACGGGGACCGCTATACCCACGACTTCTTTCTCGGCCGGGACTATCCGCCACTTGCCATGCTGGACCGCATTTTTGCCCAGCTCTCCGGCCAGCCGCAACCCAAGGCGGCGGTGCGCAAGGCTGCCGATATGGAAGAAGACATTTTTGACAAGGCCCTGGAGAAGCTCTGGATTCACAAGGGTGCGGTGGTGGACTATGCCGAAAATGTGAGTCTCGGATCAGAGCGGTGGCGCAGCTCCTACAGCTTGCAGATGGAGCAAAAGCAAGGCCAGGTGGAAGAGATCATCCGCTTCGCTCAAGCACATGATTGCCGCATGAAGGCCCTGGTCCGTCACTTCGGGGATACCTCCGACGGTGGTGCGGGCTGTGAGATCTGTGACTTTTGCGCTCCGGATCAGTGCATTGCGCAGAAATTCCGTGAGCCAACACGCCGGGAGCGCGTTGCCTGCGAGCAGGTTCTCAAGAGACTGCGATCCGTTCCCGCAAGGTCCACGGGAAAGCTGTACGAAGAGCTTTACCCGGGGGGCGAAATGACCCGGGATCACTTTGAAGAAGTTCTCGGAGGAATGGCGCGGGCGGGAATGGTGACAATCGCGGATGCGGTTTTTGAGAAACAGGGAAAGCGCATTCCCTATAAAAACGCGAGTATCTCTCCGGAGGCGCTCGACCTCACATCTTCCGAGCATCCGTTTCTGATGCGAGATGCGGCGGCGCCATCGACTACCGCAAAAAGGGAGCGCAGAAAAAGTACCTTTGCCAAAAGCGCAGGACCGATGCGGGACAAGCCGGCAAAAGCGCCTGCGGCCAAGTCTGAGCCCCACGCTGAAGGGCAGGCCCGGCTGGAGCAAGCATTGCGCGCCTGGCGGCTGACGGAAGCAAAACGGAGAAAGCTGCCGGCTTTTCGCATCTTTGGCGATCGGACTTTGCAGAATATAGTGAATTCACGGCCGCAAACGGATTCCGCCCTCCTGGCCGTACCCGGCATCGGCGCCGGAACAGTGGAAAAATACGGAGCCCAGATTTACCACCTCATTGCGACCTTGGAGTGAAAGGCCGAACAACCCCCACTCCAGCCAAATCGCCATAACCGGCCTCCATGCACCATGGACCTCCGAACTTCCGAAAACCCCTAACTTTCAATGCCCTGAAACAGGGCATCGAAGCCATAACGTTCGCCAAGATTGAGTTGTTCAGCATCCCGGACAATAGCATTTAAAGTAGAGTGACTACGCCCTGGGGACCCCGTATGGAAGACAAGAGCAGCAGTCAGCAGGTTATCGAACAAGTTCCAGACCCGCGGGGGATGATGCCCCTGATCCGCGAGCTGCTGCGTCCATATCACCGTACCCTGTTCATGATGCTGGGGGCCATGCTGCTGCAAAGTCTCATGACTCTGGCTGCGCCGTGGCCGCTGAAAGTCGTCATCGACAACGTCGTAGTCGGCCGAAAGCTGGATCCCTGGATGGCCTCCCTGCTCAGGCCATTGCTGGTGCACGGACATCGCGCGCATTTGGCCGAAATCGCCGCTCTCACGGTCATTGTCATTGCCATCCTCAACGCAGTGGCTTCTTACCTTACCAATTACCTGACGGAAAGCGTTGGACAGTGGGTGGCCAATGACCTGCGCATGCGGACTTACCACCACCTTCAGTATCTGTCCCTGCGCTATTACGACACTCACCAATCCGGGATCCTGCTGAGCACCATCACCGCGGATGTCCTCACCATCCAGAACTTCGCCTCCTCCGCGACGCTCGGCATCGTGATCGATATGTTCACCATCCTGGGAATGCTGGTGGTGATGTTCTTCCTGAACTGGGATTTCACCCTGGTCGCGGTCGCCATCACTCCCCTGCTCCTCCTGCTTGCTACCAGGTTCAAAAAGGCGGTCAAGGTTTCGACCCATGAGGTACGGAAGCAGCAGAGCAACATCGTCGCCGTGGTGCAGCAGGATCTTGAGTCGATTCGCGTAGTCACAGCTTTCGGGCGGCAGGAACTGGAGCAGCATCAACTGGCCGAAGTCAGCGCAGCGACCGTGGCTGCGGCGCTCAAAGCACGCAGGGTCAAGTCCATGCTTTCGCCGATTGTCTCCATCATCGTCTCTTTTTGTACGGGCTTCGTCCTTTGGCGAGGTGGCTTGCTGATTCTTTCCGGAGGCATGACGGCGGGAGAATTGACGGTCTTCCTCTCGTATTTGACCTCTTTCTTCAAACCGGTAAAAGATCTGGCCAGCATGAACAACTCCATTGCCCAGACAGCGGTGGCCGTAGAACGCATTCGCATGATCCTCGATGCGGACGCGGTGCTTCCCGAAAAGCCCAAAGCAGAGGAGAAGAAGATCGCGGGAGAAATCACGTTCGACCATGTGGCGTTCTCCTACGATCCGACGTACCCGGTATTGCGCGATGTCTCCTTCCAGGTGAAGCCGGGGCAAATGGTGGGTGTGGTGGGCCCAACCGGTGGAGGCAAATCCACCATCATGAGTCTGATCCCCCGCTTTTACGATCCCAGCGCCGGGCGGGTCATGGTAGACGGAGTCGACGTTCGCGATTATCGCCTGCAGGCCTTGCGCAATCAGATCGGCTATGTGCTCCAGGAGACGGTTCTCTTTCGCGGAACCGTGCGGGATAACATCGCGTATGGACGGGACGGAGCCACCGACGAGGAAATCATGCTGGCCGCAAAGCTCGCCAATGCCGATGAGTTCATCTCCCGCATGCCGAATGGCTATCAAAGCATGGTTGGCGACAGAGGCGACACTCTCTCCGGAGGTCAGCGCCAGCGCATTGGGATTGCGCGCGCCATCATACGCGACAATCCAATCCTGATCCTCGACGAGCCTACGGCGGCCCTCGACACAGAATCGGAGAAATTGGTCATCCAAGCCCTCGAACGGCTCATGAAAGGGCGAACAGTCCTGACCATCGCCCATCGCCTGAGCACCATCCGCGACGCGAACGTTATCCTGGTGCTCAAAGACGGCGTTGTCGCGGAACAGGGCAGCCACGACCAGCTCCTGGCGCTGGGTGGAACTTACGCCGAGCTGTATAGTGTACAGTTCGAAACAACATCGGCGAAGGCCGCTCTGTAGAGGCGCACATGTCCCGTAGCCTGGTCGTTTTACCTGACGACTCTGCCAAACCCATCCTCGACGCAATCAATCACGCGGCAAAATCGCTGCGCATCAAGATGTTTGTGTTCACGGAGCCTTCGTTGCTCAAAGCCGTAATCCAGGCTCACCACCGAGGTGTGGTCACCCGGGTGATGTTGAACCCTAAGCGCCGTAGCGGAATCTCCGAGAACGATGAGAGCCGTAAGACCCTCGAGGCCATGGGCGTTGACGTGCTTGACAGCAATCCGGCCTTCGATATTACCCACGAAAAATCCATGGTCGTGGATGACACCACCGCCTTTGTCAAGTCGCTGAACTGGGAAATCGAAAACCTCACCGAGACCCGCGATTACGCGGTCATCACATCGGAACCGCAAGAAGTAAGGGAGGTTATCGACTGCTTCGAGGCTGACTGGAGCCGTAAGGATTTTGCTTCAGGCAAGGAGGCCCAGCTGATCTGGTGCAAGGGTAACGGCCGGGAGCGTATCACTCAGTTCATTGACGACGCGAAGCACTCGCTGTGGGTACAAAACGAGCGCTATCAGGACCAGATGATCATCGAGCACCTGGTTCGGGCGAAAACGCGCGGGGTAAAGCTCCACGTCATGGCTCGGCCTCCGCATACGCTAAAAAAAGAGAAGCTGCTGGAAGGGGTAGGTGGTTTACGCATTCTCAACGATGTAGGCGTTGAAGTGCACAAGCTCAAAGCTCTTAAGCTTCATGCAAAAATGCTGCTCGCCGACGCGGAGCGCGCCATCATTGGATCGATCAACCTCGCCCCTGGCAGTTTTGACAGCCGGCGCGAGCTGGCCATCGAGGTGTGCGACCCGCACATTGTCAGTCGCCTCCATGACGTGGTGCGCCACGATTGGAAGCACTCCCACGCACTCGACCTGTCGGACGAGGGACTGATCGCCGACTTAAACAAGCGTGGCGGGGAAGGCCTCGAAGAACTCGGCCTCGACTCTTGATCTTAGACTCTTGAAATTGGACTCGTGATCTTGGACTCATGAAATTAGACTCTTGAAATCAGACTCTTGAGCCTGGATTTGCGAAAACGATGCGGCCTGCCTTCGAACGAGATCAAGCCGGAAAAGATTCAGTATGGGTTACTGTTTGACTCTTGCCGATAGCTTTGATTGCGGAAGAGCCCATGCGAATAAAACGCTGCCGCTGCCCGTCAAGATATACTGCCGCCCATCGAGTTCATAGCTGATAGGGGAAGTCGCCATCCTTGCTCCCGATCCGGCGTGCCAAAGTGTCTTGCCGTTCGTGGAATCTAGCGCCAGAACATTACCCTCGACGTCGCCGGTAAATGCCAGTCCCGACGCGGTGGTCAGAATACCCGCGCTCGGCCCACCCGTGCCCAGCTCATGCGTCCAACGAATCTTACCGGTCTGGTAATCAATCGCTTCTATGACACCTTTGCTCCAAAGGTCGTAGTCCGCGCCCGCCCAACCGTACGTCCCGTCCGCCGGCTTCGCAAAGTAAACGCTATAACTCGGATGAGCAGAGACAATAAAAAGCCCGGTCTTGGGATCGAAACTGGGAGATCGAAAATTGGTCATTCCGCCTTCGTCCGGCGCGATCAAGCGTCCATCGGGCGCCGGTTCCTTGGCCGGATTAGGGATGGGGCGTCCTTGCTTATCGACACCGAGCGCCCAGTTCACTGGACCGAATGGCAGCGTAAGCAGGCTTGTCCCGTCGGTCCGGTCGAGCACAAAGAAATAGCCGTTCCGCGAGCTCTGCAGCAGCATTTTGCGCGGCTTACCCTGAAACGTTCCATCGACCAGAACCGGAGTCTCGGCAGCATCCCAATCGTGCGTATCGTGGGGCGAGGGCTGAAACGCCCAGACCAGTTTCCCCGTATCGGGATTGAGGGCCACAATGCTGCACGTATGCGCGTCGTCTCCGGGACGCGTGGACGCGTTCAATACCGGTGTTGGATTGCCCGTTCCCCAATACACCAGGTTGAGCTCAGGATCGTAGGTGCCCGTCATCCAGGTGTTGCCGCCCGTGGATGCATCCGGGGTGCCTACTGGCGGCGTGGCGTCCCATTGCCACTGTGTCTGGCCGGTTTCAGGGTCGACGGACCGGACATAGCCGGTCAAGTTGTCGAAATCGCCGGAAGTACCCACCAGCACGTGATTGCCGACCACCAGCGGAGCCATGCTGGTCCAATATCCCTGGTTGACGTCCGCCACCTGCACGATCCAGCGCACGGAGCCGTCCCTGGCGTTGAGCGATACCAGGTGTGCATCCGGCGTCAGAAAATAAAGCCAGTCCTTGTACATGCCCAGGCCGCGGCTGCCGATGTGCAGACCGTGACTCGGCGGATATGTGTAACGCCATAACTGGTGGCCGGAGCGTGCGTCGATCGCCCACACATTGTCTGGAACCGAAAAGTAGATCACCCCATCCACCATTAGCGGAGAAGCCTTGATGTCGGCTCTCTGATTGGTTTGGAATGCCCACTCCAAGGTAAGCGAGCTCACATTCCCGGGTGTGATTTGATCCAGTTGGCTGTGGCGCCGCCCGTCATAGGTGCCGTGATACGACGGCCAGCTGTCGGCCGGTGGATTGAGA
>JBARKD010000707.1:0-2711 GCA_049800615.1 Acidobacteriaceae bacterium
CGACTCGCAGGCGGCGGTTTCCAGCACCGACAGCGCTATCGCCGCCGCCCACCGCGCGGTGGATCAGGTGCATCACCTGTTCGCCGGCCGCGATGTCGGCAACTCTGAACTCACGCCTCTGGCTTTATCCTCGAAATAAGCCCTACAGGAGTCGGTTTGCATTATCTCCTAGGATTGGCAGCTTGCCTCTCACACGAGCGGTAGCATGGGCCGATCGCTTTGCCTGGTTGTTCCGTAGCGCCGGCCTCTGTGCCGGTTCTTTTCGTAGACTTCGACGTTGTTATTCGAAATAACCAAGAGTCTCAATAACCACTTGGCTACAAAGTGGGGAGTCCTGGTAAGCGTTGGCCGGCAATCGAAGGCTGCTGCTGCGCGTGGCTGGTCGGATCAAGGTTCGCAGAAAAGGAACCGGCAGTCGGAGTAGGGATCACGGTTGCCCGTGACCCCCTCCACAGATCCGGACGAGCGGAATTACCGCATCCGGCTCCTGCCTCAGGTAATGACGCCGAGGCGGCGCAAGGGATAGGGATGACAAATGCGGGGTGGGGGCAACCAGCGCGCGGCCAGGCGTCGCATTCGTTCCCATGTCAGTCGGCGCTTTTGGCTGCGCCGCCACAGCGTGCGATGCCAAAGCCACGCGACCTGGGAGCGGAACGACGCCAGCGCGGGGGAGTTCATGGGCACGCCATAGTATTGGACGTGTCCCCTGACCACCGCACGCAACCACTTGCCCACTTCCTCAACCGGGTCATGCAGGCGGCGCTGGAGTTCGGTTTTCACCTCCCCCAACTTGGCCTGCAAGCGCTTGCGTATCGTCTGCCTTAGCACCGTGAAGCGCCCGCCTCTGGTCGTCGCACAAATATGCGTGAAGCCCAGAAAATCGAACGTCTCGGGCTTTCCCTGACCGCGCCGCTGGCGGTTGTCAGCCGCATACCGGCCGAACTCCAGCAGCCGCGTCTTGTCGGGATGCAACTCCAGCCCGAACTTGCGCAGTCGTGGCGCCAGTTCCTGCCAGCATTGCTCGGCCTCCGATCGGTACTCAAATCCAAGCACGATGTCGTCAGCGAACCGGACCACGAATACCTCGCCCCGCGCTCGCTTTTGACCCCATGCCCGGACCCACAAGTCGAACGCGTAGTGCAGATAGACGTTGGCCAGCAGCGGCGATGCGCTGCCACCCTGTGGCGTCCCGGCTTCCATCCGCGTCCGTTTCCCGTCTTCCAGCACGCCTGCGTTCAACCATTTCTGGATGAGCCGCACCACGCGCCGGTCCGCAATCCGGTGCTCTACGAACTTCACCAGCCAGCCGTGGTCGATGGCATCGAAAAACCCACGGATGTCCAACTCGAGCACCCAGTTCACCTTGCCCCGAAGCACTGCGACATACAGCGCATCCAGCGCATCGTGCTGGCTGCGTCCGGGCCGGAACCCATAGGAGAAGCTGAGGAAGTCGGTCTCGTAGATGGCATTCAACACCTCAACCGTGGCCCGCTGGACGATTTTATCTTCCAGCGCGGTCACCCCGAGCGGCCGTTGCCGCCCGTCGGCTTTGGGTATGTACACCCTACGCACCGGCTGGGCCCGGTATGCTCCTCGTTGGAGTCGCGCGGCCAGCGCGCCGAGGTTGTCCTCCAGCCGCTCGCCGTAGTGCCGCCAGGTCTCGCCGTCAACTCCTGCCGCCGCTTCCCGCTTTAAACTCAGGTAAGCCGCGCGCAGTGTCTCAAGCTTATAGACCTGGTGCAGGAGCGCAGTGAACCGCATCTTCCGATCTCTGGCTGCCGCCAGCCGTACCCGCTCCAGCGCACTGTGCGCGTCGGCCCGGCACTGCATCCGGGACGCGTTTTGCTGGTGCGGATTCCCCTGGGCCAGTTCCCTTCCCTCCGCCTCCTCCGCCACCGCCATTTGCGCGGTCTTGTTCGGAGTCTTCTCAGGTACTTCGGAACTGTCCGACTTCCTGTGTCCGTTCATCGTCGGCGTGGGTCCTTGGACTTCCCGACACGGCCTGCGGCTCCATCTGCCGCAGGCGGGCACAGGACCTCCCGGTTCTCGAGCAAGGTGTTTCCGTACATGCCAGGGGTCTGTGACCGCGCGGGATTCAGTTGCATCTCGCGCTGGCGATGCCCCTGATGTTGCCTTCCGCACCCTCCGACGGCGTCGGCATCCCGAAGTTGCGCTCTTTCGCGGCTCAATACCCTGCCTGCACCTGCCCCTGTCAACGCTTCGGCTCCTCCTTGCGAAGGCCACCGCATGACTCGGGGTCGGCGTGGGTCGCTAGCCCTTCACCGTATGGCTCTTTCATCCACTACACCTTGCCGGTTTATCCCGGCGCTCCGGAGGCCGGCGCTACGGAAAACATCAAGACCAAAAGTTTTCTTTCGCGAGTTATCTCGAGTCTAGCCCTTAGGCCAGTTGTTCCCAAAGCGATCCAGATAGGTCACGTCGCTAATCGGCAGGCGCCGCACTGGACCATGTCCATAACCTTCCATCGGATAGCCAACCGGCAACACCGCGAATAACCGCAGATCGGAAGGAGCATTGAGGATTTTTCTCATCTCCTCCTCTTTGTAGGCGAGCACCGTGGTCAGAACAGTTCCCAAACCCAGAGCGCGGCAGGCCAGAATCATGTTCTCAACCGCGGTAAAGATGCTTCCGCCCATCAGGCGCAGGAAAGTCGGAAGCTGCTCCGGCGGCAAATTCGGATTCTCCACGTC
>JBARKD010000708.1:0-4156 GCA_049800615.1 Acidobacteriaceae bacterium
AAAACGCGGTTTTTGTATCAGGGCCCGACTTCAGTCGGGCCGTAAATGATTCAGAATACGTCGGGCTTTAGCCCCTGCTTCACGTCTCTCTTGCGCGATCCCGATTTTTTCCGCAGCCTGTTCAGCCACTGAGGGGGTTTTTCTCCACCCCTAGACAAAGCGTCATCCTTGCGCAGCGCCTCACCTATCTGTCCACTGACAGGGCGCTTTATGGCGCGGAGTCGAAGGACCTCGGCGATGCTTGCGGACCGATGCCCTGCACAGCTTTCCGGCCACAAATTATGAACGCAAAATCGAAAAAGTCACAAGCTCTGACCGAAGCGGAGGAATCTGCAGTTTGCCCATCCCAGCCCGCTGCTCTCCAATTGAGAGGCAAACCTCTCCTTTGTCATTCCGGAGAAAGCCGAGGAATCTGCGGTTTTCCTAATCACCCACAGAGTTGTCGTCTCGACCGAAGTGGAGAGACCTGCAGTTTGCCCATCCCAGCCCGCTGCTCTCCAATTGAGAGGCAGGCCTCTCCTTTGTCATTCCGAGCGAAGCCGAGGAATCTGCAGTTTGCCTATCCCAGCCCGCTGCTCTCCAATTGAGAGGCAAGCCTCCCCTTTGTCATCCCGAGCGAAGCCGAGGGACCTGCAGTTTTTCCTAATCACCCACAGAGTTGTCGTCTCGACCGAAGTGGAGAGACCTGCGGTTTGCGGTTTTTGCGGATGATTTTCGACCGGTTCCGCCCGCGGTGGCCGAGGAGGAGCCACCCTGGGCAAAGCGTCGCGAGGTAGCGTCACTGCATCATTCGCCACCAGTCCGGCAAATTGTTACCATTTTCAGTTATGGAGACGGTGACTCTCGCATCGATGGTGTGCCATATGCCCAAACCCGTGGCCGCCAACGTGGCCGGCGAGACCGTGCTCATGAACCTGGAGCGCAATCGCTGTTACGGACTAGGCGAAATCGGCAGCGAAATCTGGAGCAGGCTGACTTCGCCCGTGCCCGTGACAGACCTGGTTGAGCACTGCAGCCAGTGCTACGAGGCTCTTCCCGGAGTGATCGAACATGACGTGCTTCAGATGCTCAACCAATGGGCCAAAGAGGGCCTGATCCAAATCAGCTAAGCGCTCGGCCCGCCCCAACTTGACAAATCATAGCCAGGAGGCAAAAATTCCCGCTGGTTCGTCTCTTTCAAAAAACGGCATGTCATCTCACGATGTGGTACGGCAAATCGGCAGCGTTTACAAGTTGCAGGCGCTTGACCGGGCATTTGCCGTCCTCGATCTTCTGGCCGACAGCCCAGGCGCGCTTGGCCTGGCGGAAGTGGCCGCTGCCCTCAGCCTGCATAAAAGCACGGCGCATCGCTTTCTCATGGTGCTCGAACGGCACCGGATGGTGGAGCGGACCCAGGGCAAATTTCGTCTTGGTTTGCGCCTGTGTGACTTTGGCAGCCGTGCGATCGAGCAATACGATCTCCGGGACCGTGCCCAGCTTCATCTCAAGCTGCTGGTTGCCGAAGTCGAGGAGACCGCCCATTTGTGCATTCTCGAAAAAACCCACATGGTGTACATCGACAAGCAGGAGCCCGAGCGGACGATCCGCATGACTTCGCGCGTGGGCGCGAGCAGCCCCATCCATTGCACCGCCGTGGGCAAAGCAATTCTTGCCACCATGCCCCGCGCTCGGATCGAACAGCTGCTGCCCGAATTGCAATTGGAGCGTTTTACTCGCCATACAATGACCACCCGCGAGGCGCTTTTCAAGGAGCTCGAGCGCACCACCCGCCGCGGTTACGCCGTCGATGATGAGGAACGGGAGGAGGGCGTGCGTTGCGCGGGAGTAGCCATTCTCGACGGGCGTGGCGAGGCGGTCGCCGCCGTCAGTGTCTCCGGTCCCGCCTTCCGTGTGACTATGCAGAAAATTCCCCAGATCGCCGGCAAATTGATCAACTGCGTCCAGGGCATTCAAAAAGACCTGGGCTATACACCGCTAGCACGCTAAGAGGAAAGGGAACATGGAAGAGTTATCGATCAAGGGTGCCGAAACGAGCCGCTGGGACTGCGTCAGTTTAGGAGAAGTGATGCTGCGCCTGGATCCGGGCGAAGGCAGAATCCACACCGCGCGGCAATTTACCGCCTGGGAGGGTGGGGGAGAGTACAACGTGGCCCGGGGCCTGCGCCGCTGCTTCGGCATGCGCAGCGCGATTGTGACCGCGTTTGCCGACAATCCCGTCGGCCGGCTGGTAGAGGATTTCATCCTCCAGGGCGGCGTCGACACCTCTTTCATTCGCTGGGTGCCCTATGACGGCATCGGGCGTACTGTGCGCAATGGGCTGAACTTTACCGAACGCGGCTATGGGGTGCGCGCCGCGGTTGGCTGCTCGGACCGCGGCAACACCGCCATCTCCCAAACCAGGCGCGGCGATTTCGATTGGGAGAAGATCTTTGGACCAGGCAACGGGTCACGCTGGTTTCACACCGGAGGAATTTTCGCCGCGCTATCCTCCTCAACTCCCGAGGTTGCTGTCGAGGCTTTGGACAAAGCTCGCCGGCATGGCGCCATCTCGTCGTTCGATTTGAACTATCGCGATTCCCTCTGGAAATCGATTGGCGGAAAGGCAAAGGCGCAGGAAGTGAATCGTGAGCTGGTCAAGAAGCTGGATGTTCTCTTCGGCAACGAAGAGGACTTTTCCGCCATGCTGGGAATCAAGCTGGAAGGCGTCGAAGAGGATTTCAACGAGTTGCCGGTAGCCAGCTACGAGAAGATGTTGCGCGAGGTGGCCGCTTCCTATGGGAACCTCAAGCTGGTTGCCACAACCTTGCGCACCGCGCAAACGGCCTCGCGCAATGCCTGGGGAGCGATGGCCATCTACAAGGACGAGATCATCTACGTACCGCAGCGGGATATCGACATTCTGGACCGTGTCGGCGGTGGAGATTCATTCGCTTCCGGGCTGGTTTATGGAATGCTGATGGGCAAACCGGCCTCCTGGGCCGTCGCTTGCGGAGTCGCCCACGGTGCTCTTGCCATGACTACGCCGGGCGATACCAGCATGGCTACTCGCGCCGAGGTGGAGCGCGTGATGCTGGGCGGGTCTGCTCGTATCGCGCGCTGATCATCTTGAAGCAAAAGGAACAGGAAAATGTCAAAAGAAGTAGAGCAGCAATTGGAAGCGGCCGGGATTATTCCCGTTTTGCGGGCCCGCTCGGCGAAGGAAGCAATCGGCGTTGTAGAAGCGATGGTGGCCGGTGGTATCACGGTCATGGAAGTCACCATGACCGTGCCTGGGGCCATCGATGTTCTGCGGGAGTTAAAGCGCACTTACGGCAACAAATTGCTATTGGGATCCGGCACGGTTACGGATGCCGCGGAGTGTGCCGCCACCATTGAAGCGGGCGCGGAGTTTGTGGTCAGTCCGAGCCTCCACCTGGACGTGATTGCCGCAACCAAAGAACGGGAAAAAGTATCCTTGCCTGGAGCTTTGACCCCTACCGAGGTGATCACTGCGTGGCGTGCGGGCGCGGATTTCGTCAAAGTTTTCCCTTGCTCGGCGATGGGCGGCGCCGGTTATCTTAAGTCGCTCAAAGCGCCTTTTCCTTATTTGCGGCTTGTGCCCACCGGCGGGGTGACGCTACAGACCGCGGCCAGTTTCCTCGAAGCGGGAGCGTCGGCACTGGGAGTGGGCGCCGATCTCGTCAATGTCGCCGCGTTTGCGGACGGCAAGCCTGAAGTCATTACCAATGCAGCACGCGCGTATGTGGACGTGATTGCCCGCGCTCGGGCGGCTAAACCCTAATGCTTTTCACCAGGAGGTAGAGTGCAATGAGAAGAACCTCGGTAATTCTGTCAGCCCTTGGTCTGGTGGCGGCGTTCGCTCCGTTCGCCTTGGCGCAGGACGCAACCCCGGACGTCTATTCGCCTTCCGACCTGTCCGCGATGGGGCAGAAGTTGGAGCAGAAAGCGGTCAAAGGATTGGCCACCGAGACGCTCAAGAAGTACTCCACCGACTACACCCTGCTGGCCTTTCGCAGTCAAAGTGGACAGGCTGAGCAGCATGAGAAGTTTGCCGACTTTTATGTTGTGGTTGAGGGTCAGGCGAAACTTATTTCCGGCGGCAAGATGGTAAACGGAGCATCTACCGCGCCCGGCGAGCTTCGCGGAGAGTCCATTC
>JBARKD010000709.1:0-7305 GCA_049800615.1 Acidobacteriaceae bacterium
GTTCGGCGGCCTTTGAGTGATCACCTGTATATCCAGGCGAACATCAACAATCTCACAAATGGGTTTTATATTGACCAGCCACATCCTAACCACCTCATACCAGGCGAGGGACTCAACGGGCAGTTTGGAGTCAACTACACGTTCTGACAGCTGCCGGCCTGAGCGCCCAGGACGCTTTCCGCTTCGCATCCTTGGGTCTCCCGTCAGGAGACTCGAGGATGCCGCGGCCGGAATAACAATCTTGCGCCCTACGATCAGGTCCTCTCCCGCGCTTGGCAAGAAAACAGCGTGGGGACACCCGATTCATTTGCGGCCGTGTCGGATTGGCGATGGGAATGATTAAACTGAAAACGGGGTTCTATTGCCGCATCTGCCGGCAGAGGCACTCTACACTTCCGCTGAGTTTCAGTTGCAAGGCTCCCCTGGCTGTCACCGCGATTCCCACAAGGCAAGTCGACAGCCGGGTGGTGATCACACCTGAACAGTGCGTGATTGATGACAGGCATTTCTTTTTGCGCGGCCGGATCGTTGTCCCCATCCGGGGCTGCGACAAACCATTTGTGTGGGGCGTCTGGGCACAGGTGAGCGCCAAGAACTTTTATTGTTCTTACAAGGGCTGGAGCACAGCGGGGAGAGAGAACGAACCTCCCTTCGAGGGCCGGCTGGCAAATGATCTCTTCTTTTTCGGTGGTCCGCCGGGACTTGCGCTCGAAGTTCATACACAGGCTGTCGGCCGCCGGCCACATTTTGTCGTCAGTTCTACCAGCCACGCGATCGGCCGAGAACAGCGCGAGGGGATAACCCTGGCCCGAGCGGAAGAGATTGCCGCCAGCCTGCTACACCCAACGGCACAGAGTTTCGCGCCTGCGATCTTCGCTTTGTAATCACTGTTCCTGCTACTGTGGCGATACGCTGTAAGTTAAAGGTTCTGGAGCATCCACAGGAGGGCACGAGTGACCGAGCCTCAGGGGAATAAAGGGCTGGCGATGCGCCCGGCTACGGTCGCCACGTTGGTAGCGGCGGCCACATCCCTCGGTCTGCTGGCTATTGGATGGATCACCATACGAAAGCTGCGCCCGTTTGATACGCCAGTTCCATAGTCTCGCGTTATCCCACCGGCGCAGCAAACGAGTGCGATGGGTCACCCGGACCTCGGCTCTTATGATCACCTCCCTTAACGTGTAGCAGGCAAGCCGGGCGGGCCAGGGGCGCATTGTCATTCAAAGCGTTTTACGGTAATGGACGCAGCGGTCGACCACTTCAAACTTCAGCGTTTCGTGAACACGCTGCGAGAGGCTGCTGTCGATCCACGTATCGGAAGCCATTTCGCGGCATCCCTGTCTCCGCGCCCAGTTTTCAGCGGCAGCCAACAACTGCGCGCCGGTTCCTCTTCCGCGCTCTCCTTCCGTCACGAACCAGCCTTCCAAGAAGCCGACGGGATGGCGCACATCACAACCATCGGCATGCGAGCGCAAGCTGACTTCAAGGAATCCGACGAGGTCTCCCGCGGCTGTCTGCGCGACGAAGATGGCCGCCGGCAGGATTCCTGGTGGCTTGCCGGCAAGAGTCGGCATCACTTCTTCGCGATGTTCCTCGGGGCTGGCGTCCGGCCAGAGCGCATGGCATAGGCGGGCGACTTGCTCGGCATCGGACGGGACGCCGAGGCGTATTTGGATTTGAGTCATGGCTTGGGCAGGACCAACCGTTCATGGGGGAGGAAGCCCCCCCAGATACATGTAGCCAGGGTCCGGGCATTGAGTCAAGAGTTTGGAGATGACCGGATCAGGAAAGCGGCGGTTATATGCTGTTGCCCAGCCGATTGCTTCGGCAGTGGGAGGCACGGGCACTTCCTGGGGAATCCCTGCAGCTTTCGCAAACAGAGACGCATCGACCAGGCCGTGGGTAGAAGCTTTGACCAGGCGTTGTAAAGCGCCCTTCTGCTCCCGGTAGAGGTCGATGCCATTCGGATAGCCATATTCCGCAATCATGACCAGCGGGGCCGCCGCGAAAAGATGGTAATGCAGAGCACGCGCGGCGCGCTGCATCTCGAGTGGGAGGGTCCCGTCGGGACGGATCTGCGCGATTCCTTCGCGAGCTGCACGGATAGCCCAATCGAAGTCGCTCCTGTCGTTAGCGGCAATGCCAACCGCTCCCAACTCAACAGCCGCCCAGTAGTAGTGATTGTTCTGCGAACCCGGCCCGCTGTTTTTTTCCCTGACGTCGTAGTAGTCGCGCGCCTGGCTTGCCACTTGCTGCATCCAGGGTAAGATCAGCGAGGCCTGCCCGGGAGAGATTACGCCCGAACCCCGCACCTTAAGATAAGCGATTGCTTCCGCGCCTAATACCCATCCCTGAACGTAATAGGCTTGATTGGAAGACATTTTCCCGGTCAGCCCACGATTGCGCGCGTTGGTTTCCAAATGCTCGATGACGCATCGCGCCGCGGAAAGGGACCCTGTGGTCCGGTAAGCATCCGCGGCGGCTACCACGACATCACCACTATGTTTTACCGGGGCAGCAGTCTCGGCGTAAGCTTTGGCTTTCGCCGGGTCGATGATAGAGTGCGTGGGATCATTGTCCGCATAAAAATTGCTGGTCACGAAATCAACTGGCAAGGCTACCGGGGAGGGACAGGTGTAAGGCTGGCTTGCAGGTTTTACCGGAAAAGCGTCCCAGGGCGACAGCAACGGAGCGCCGCGTGCCGGTAGCGCGACACTGATCACGAGAGCCAAGGCATAGAAAAAACCGGCCTTCATGGAATAGAGATGCACGGTGGTCAACATCTGGCCGGTAGTCTCGATACTTTTTTCTTCCGCGAGCACCTGGTTTTGTTTTTGGGCGTTAAGAGCCCTGGGTGAAAGCCGGGCGCTTTCAGGCGCGCCGGTTCTCCAAATCACCAACGATAAACACGTAGCAGAAGATGCCCATAAGCAGGACCACAGCCGCGAGCACGAATCCTGGCGCGTAGGAGCCGGTTCGGCTGATGAGAAAGCCAGTGATCAGAGGCGCCGCCACGCCGCCCAGGTTGCCGGCGAAGTTTTCAAAGCCAGTCCACAGCCCGACGTCCTGGTGAGGGGCACAGCGCTGCAGAATCACAAACAGGTTGCCGGTCGCCAAACCAACCAGGCAAGCGCCGGCAATGAGCGCGACGGCGGCATTGGCGCTTTGCACGCGCGATGCAGGGATCAGCAGCAGCCCGAAAAGAAATGCTACGGTTACGATTCCCTTTCGCGTGCGAGTTTCATGCCAGCCGAGGGCGGTGAGCCGGTCCGCGATCCAACCTCCCAGCGGCTCGCTGGCGCCGAAGACAAAATAAGGGAGCGAGGAAAAGAACCCGGCGCGCAGGATGGTAAGGTGGCGCACGGTCACCAAATAGTCCGGCAGCCAGGTCACGAACAGATACCAATAGTAGTCGAAGCAAAAGAAACCGAGGCAGATACCGATGAGGTCGCGATTGGTCAGCAGGGTTCGTATTATTTGGCCCCGGCTCAGGGTAGTTGGCGGCCGCTGCGGCGGGCGGGCGAGGCGTCCACGAGTGGCCCACAGCCAGGGAATTACCCACATGAGGCCGGCAAACCCGATCCAGCGGAAGGTGGCGCGCCACCCCAACTGCACCAGCAGCGAGGGGATGACGAGGCCGCCGAGAACCAGTCCCATGCGCGTGCCAAAGTCAAATAAGCCACAGGGCAGGCCTTGCTCGGTAGGACCGAACAGCATGCTGACAATTTTCGTGCCGCCAGGCAGGTAGATGGCCTCACCTACCCCGAGCAGCATGCGAAACATAATCAGCACACCCAGACTGGCGGCAAAGCCCGTCAACCCCTGGCCCAGCGACCAGAGGACGAACGCGGCAAAGTAGAGCCAACGCAAGTTGACGCGATCGGCAGCCCAGCCCACGGGAATTTGCATCAAGGCGTACGACCAGAAAAATGCAGAAAGCAGGACGCCCTTGCTGTCAGGGCCCAGACCCAGGTCTTTGGAAAGCAGCGGAAGCGCCAGGGAAAGGCTGGAGCGGTCGAGGTAATTGATGAGCGACGCAGCAAACAGCAGCCACACAATCGTCCAGCGGCCCGTGTTTTGCCGGGAATCTTTGCTGATGGACCCTATCGTAGGCACAGGGTGTCAGTATACCGGTACCCCAAATGATGGCGGCGGGAGGTGGACACGGCCCCAAATGGCAGGAATGGCTGAGAGGAATGCGGCCGCAAAAAATAAGGGCCACAGCTCATTTCGAGCGGTGGCCCAAGGCAGTAGGGATCGCGTGCGTCTTATTTTCTGAACTTCGCCGACGCAAACGATTTGCGTCCACCCCGTTTGGGTTGGAGCAAATTTTGAAGACTCAGAACGTTCGCCTGGAACTTCAGCACATTCGCCTGGGTTTGCGCCACGCCGGTTCCAGTCAGGGTAATGACGGGAGTGCCGCTGTTGTAGGCGTCGCTGTTGACCGTGACCGTTTTAGTCACGGCCCCGGAGGTGGTGGGCTGGAAGGCAAAGGCAAGAGTACAGGTCGTCAGCAACGTCAGCTTGTCGCCATTCGCGCAAGTACCGCTGCCCAGAGGAAATCCCGTAACCGGTTTAGGGCTGTAGAAGGAATTGCCAAGAGTCAGGGTTTGATTGCCGATGTTGGCCAGGGTGACGAGCTGGCTCGCACTCGCGGTACCCACTGTCTGGTTTCCAAAGGCAAGGGTCGAGCTATTGCCGTTCAGATAAACCAGATTGTTGGAAGTTCCGCCGCCGAGATTGGCGATCACGAAGCTCTGCGATCCCGCAGAACTCGCCAGCGCGCTGGGAGCAAAGAGGGCCGAAGGATTGGCGATGGACAGCGAAGCGCTGTTTCCGTTGGTGTAGACCACGGAGAATGTATCGGCGTTTCCGTCCAGGACATAGAGGTTGCCGGCAGCATCGAAGACGAGTCCGCTTGGGTCAGGAGCCGGGTTGTTGTAGGAAATCACCTGGGCCGAACCGGTGGAGGATATCTCGACGATCTGCCCGATGGAGTTTGCTACGTCCCCGCCATCGCCAATCGCCAGGACGCCCGTGGCGTTGTTAAAGGCCAACGCTTGCGGGAAAATGATCGACGCTCCACTGATGGACAACTGGAACGGCGAGCCGCTGTAGGGCACGACAACCACATAGCCCGGCTGGCTGCTGCCGGCATCATCGCCACCCGGCCCTGCGTCCCCGATATACAGGTCGCCAAGCTCATCGGTAGCCAGAGCAATGGGATGCTGCAAGAGGCCGGCCGTGTTGAGCACGTAGGGGGCAACGCCCGTGGTTGTCGGAACGACGACTACCTTACCCAGATTGAAGTCGGCAATGTAGAGGTCACCCTCACCGTTCATCGCGACCGCGCTAGGCGCGCTGAGCGCGATGGAGCCGGTCGACACCGGATTGATTTTCGAACCGTTCAAATTCGACATGGATGAGACCTTGCCGGCAATGAGATCGGCAATGTACACCGTCTGGTCAAAACCTGAAACGGCAATTCCCTGAGGCTGGGTCAATCCCAAATTGGTAAGATTGGTATCCAGCGGATAAGCGATCTGTGCCGCCCCCTGGCCCAACTCGTAGACAGGCGACGAGTCGATGATGGCCGTGGAGCTCGAACCCTCAACCTGAATGGCTGAGACGCGCGTGCCCACATACTGCGGGGTGGCCTGAAAGGATTGATCGCACGAGTAAGGTTGGGTTGCCGACGAAATGGTGTGGTTCCCAGTCGTGCAGCTCCCATTAAACCGCACCTGGGCGACGTCGGGGTTGCTCCCCAGGTCACCGACTGTCACCGCACGAAAGCCTGAGAGCCTGGTGGTTGCGTTGAATTCAAAGTTAAACAAAATAGAGGATCCACCGTTCCCCGTCACGCTGGTGGCCCCGAGGTAGACGGGATTCTGAACATTCAACTGCGTTGCGGAACCCGAAAATCCAAAGAACCCGTTGTTGGTGTAGCCGACGATATCCAGGTTGCCCTCCGGGTCCACCGCGATATCGCCGTTCCCGACCAGATTGGTCGAAGGAATGATGTATGGCGTTGACTGATTCACGGCAGAAGCACTGGGAATCTCGAGCACCTGGTTGCCATTTGGTCCAACCGCCAACTGTGCCAGAACAAACAGATCGCCGGACGCATCGACGGCCAGACCTTGAGGCTGCTGAGTCGTGAAGGAGCCCATGAGGACAGGCTTGGCAGCCCCACCTGTCGTTGCGACCAGGTAAACGCCCCCGTTGTTGGAAGAGCTGTTAGCGATAAAGAGGTTGTTGCCGCTGATCGCGAGCGCGGCCGGCGCGTATGACCCGGTGATGCCGCTGACCGTCAACAACTGAGGAGTACCGCCGGTGCTGGGCAATGTGTATATGCGGCCGCCGGAGAATGAAGTATCCCCGATGAAAAGCGTGGCGCCGGAGTTCACGGCGAGCGATATCGGGTCGTTCAACACGCCACCTGAGTAAAGAGTTGTCACTGTGCTCGAGTTGGTGATAGCGCCACTGCTATTGGCTGCGACTTTCAGAATCCGCGGGCCCCCACTCGGCAGATCACTTATGTAGAGACTCCCCGCAGCATCCACCGCCACCGCTTGGGGGGAAGTGAGGCCAGTTTTCAGAGAAGAGGTGTTGACGGTTGTTTGCGTCGAGGCTCCAGGCAGATTGGTGGTGATCTCCACGATCTTGTTGTTGCTGGTATCGGCCACGTACACGACGCCATTGGGCGCCACAGCAATCGACTGGGAATTGGAAAAGTTGGTTCCAATGGTCTGCTGCGCATCGGAAACAACGGCCGGCACCGCCGCAAGTCCAGGTGACGCCAGCAACAGGGTTGCGAGGGGTAGGCAGCAGAACGCCAGCTTCCACCGCGAACGGCTTTCTGAAGACTTCGGTGAGTTTACCAAGGCAATTTTCATGGACGACATTTGCACTCCGCGCGTACTACGATTTCTATAAATCGATCAATCTCGCGTGACTCATAGATCACTGCGATACCAGAACTGTAGCGCGCGCCCTCAGATTGCACATGATAAGAATCAAGAAATGGCATAACAGGAGTTCTGAATTCTGATTACCTACTGGGAGCATGATCTGAACCTTATTGATATCAGCACAATTACGGTGTCCAAATAGGCCAGGCACCGCCTCATCAGCACCTGGGAGGCGCTCGGCATCCGTTTGCGAAAAGAGCCAAAGCGATGCCGTTCAGACTTTTTGGGCAGGTAGGCGTGCTTCGTCTCGCACGGAAGAGTGGCGACGGGTTACCACCAGGTATAGGAAAAGAGACTCTAACGTTCGGCCGAGAGGGTTACTGCTGTTCCGATT
>JBARKD010000710.1:0-14451 GCA_049800615.1 Acidobacteriaceae bacterium
GGCTTCTGGTTGGACCCTGAGCCCCGCTTCGAGGGCGGGTCTCATGCGCGGCCTCTCCGAAATTTGTCTATTTATGAGACCAGTTCTAGATGTTTGGGTTGGCCTGTGCGTTGACGGTAATTCCGGCGCACACCTATAATCACTGCTGGTCCTGTGATTATCTCGGTCCGTGTCTCTTCTCCGCTTTTGCTGCCAGATGCGCTGGCCAGGTGACTGCAAAGCAAATGCACACTCGGGAGACCCGCAAGCGAAGGCCCGCTTTCCGCTAAAAGAAGCGGGCGATCCGGATGCAAAGTTCAAAAGGAGTTCGGTTATTCCCATGAAGCGTTCGTCCACACTTGTTTGCCTGCTCGCGTCCGCCATGGGCGCGAGTTTAACGGCGTCTACCGGCAGAGCGCTAGCTCAGGCTTCGGCACCTTCGGCCCCAACCCCCGCTGAGGCGGGAGGTCTTGCGTCGGGTGTAGCCGTTCCGACCTCTGCCAAGATTGCGATCATCAACTTCCAGCAGGCGGTTGCAGCGACCAATGAGGGGCAGAGGAATTTTGCCCAGTTGCGCACCAAGTTCGAGCCCAAGCAGGCGCAGTTGAAGGCCCAGAACGACGAGATCGATTCGCTCAAAAAGCAGTTGCAGGACGCGGGTGCGAACTTGAGTGAACCGGAACGCGAGAGCCGGCTGCGGACCATCGACGAAAAGACGAAATCGCTGCAGCGCTCCGCGGAAGATGCGCAGAATGAAGCCAGCGGTGCGATGAATGACATGTACCAGCAACTGGCGCAGAAAGTGTACGCCGTACTGGACAGCTATTCCAACCAGAGCAAGTTCACGCTGGTGCTGGATACCAGCGCGCAGCAAACTCCGGTTCTTTGGGCCACAGGCGCTTCGGACATCACCAAAGCCGTGGTAGATGCCTACAACGCCAAGTCGGGCGTTCCTCCGCAACCGGCCGCGGGCGGCGCCACAGCACCGCGCCCGAGCACAACGACCCCGGCTCGGCCCGGAACCACGACCCGGCCCAGCACCACCAAACCTCCGCAGTAGCGTGTTCGCTGCGCCTTGCTTTCCCAGGCAGAATTTGCTTGCCTGGGAAAGCAAGATGGGACTATACCTAACAAGTCAAACAACTCATCCCCAAGCCTTAGTACGCGCTTTACCTGATCGCGAAGAGCGCGGACGTGTCTGTGGAAAAAACTGTGGAAAGTTGGGGCTGACATCTTCCCGCACGCTTCCGGACGGCTCACCAGTTGCTTAGGCACCACCGCAGCTTGACTTTAAGTGTATTTATTTCTTTGACTTGCGCAGCTGAACTGATTTAGTTCCGGGGTCCGCCAATCGGCTAGGGAGAAGTGGGGCCACGCAGAGCTTTCCACAGAATCGCGTAAACGTAACCAAAGTAACCAGTAAAAATTGGGTTACTTGCCAGACTCTTCGCCGACCTTCAAAACAGCCAAAAAAGCCTCTTGGGGAATGTCCACTTTGCCGATGCGCTTCATGCGCTTCTTACCCTCTTTTTGCTTTTCCAGAAGCTTGCGTTTGCGGCTGATGTCACCCCCGTAGCACTTGGCAATCACGTTCTTGCGCAATGGGGCGACGGTTTCCCGAGAGACGATCTTAGCGCCGATTGCGGCTTGGATTGCCACTTCAAACATCTGCCGGGGAATCAGCTCGCGCATTTTGGAGACCAGCGCTTTTCCCCGCTCGTAGGCAAAGTCACGATGTACGACGATAGAGAGCGCATCAACGGGTTCACCCGAGACCAGGATGTCGAGCTTGACCATGGGAGATTCCCACAGTCCGGCCAATTGGTAATCAAGGGACGCGTAGCCCCGGGAGACGGACTTCAGCCGGTCGTAAAAATCGAGGACGATTTCGTTGAGAGGCAACTCGTAGGTGAGCATGACCCGGGTGGGAGTGACATACTCAAAATTTTTCTGGCGTCCGCGCTTCTCCTCCACCAGCTTAAGGATGCCGCCCACATATTCTTCACTGGTCAGGATGTTGGCGTTAATGACCGGCTCTTCGATCTTCTCGATGTCGGTGGGATCCGGCCAGCGGGAGGGGTTCTCCACTTCGAGCACGGAACCGTTGGTGAGGGTGATTTTGTAGCGTACGCCGGGAGCGGTGGTGATGAGATCCAAGTCGAACTCACGCTCCAGGCGCTCCTGGATGATTTCCATGTGCAGCAGACCCAGGAAACCGCAACGGAATCCAAAGCCAAGGGCGGCTGAGCTTTCCGGCTCGAAAAAGAAAGAGGAGTCGTTGAGCCGTAATTTCTCGAGCGCATCGCGCAGCAACGTGTGCTCGTGCGAATCCACCGTGTAAAGCCCGGCAAAAACCATGGACTGGATGTCCTTAAAGCCAGGAAGCGCGGCCTGCGCGGGACGGCCATCGTCGGTTATGGTGTCTCCGATTTTCGTGTCGGAGACATTCTTAATGGTCGCAGCGAAGAAGCCGACCTCGCCGGCTGACAATTCTTCGATCTCTACCGGCTTTGGGGTCAGAACTCCGATCGCCTCGACATCGAAGACACGACTGTTGGACATGAGGCGGATGCGCATCCCTTTTCGCAGAATGCCGTTCATGACGCGGCATAAGACAATCACGCCCCGGTAAGGATCGAAATGGCAGTCGAAGATCAAGGCCTGCAGAGGTGCATCGGGATCGCCGGAAGGCGGAGGCAAGCGGCTCACGATGGCCTCCAGGACCTCGGGAACACCTAGTCCCGTTTTGGCACTCACCGGCAGTGCATCCGTAGCGTCCAATCCCACCGCGGATTCGATCATTTCCTGGGTGCGCAACACATCCGCGCTGGGCAAATCGATCTTGTTGATCACCGGGATCATGTCCAGGCCGTTGTTGATGGCGAGAAAGGCGTTTGCCAGGGTCTGCGCCTCTACGCCCTGCGAGGCATCGACCACAAGCAAAGCACCTTCACAGCAGGCCAGGGAGCGGGAGACCTCGTAGGAGAAATCGACATGTCCAGGCGTGTCGAGCAAATTCAGCTGGTACGTTTCGCCGTTCCGGGCGTGATAGTTCATGCGCACGGCGTGGGCCTTGATGGTGATGCCACGCTCACGTTCCAGATCCATGGCGTCCAGGACCTGGGCCTGCATCTCACGCGCGGTCAGGGAACCGGTCAACTCCAGCAACCGGTCAGAGAGGGTGGATTTGCCATGGTCGATGTGGGCGATGATGGCGAAATTGCGGATGTGGCTGCTGTGCATGCGAGGGTGCCGATTGGAGGGCGAATCAGTCGACGAGCGGGCTGCTGGAAAACGCGCCGAAGCACCGAGCGAGGCAAAAAATGCAGTATCTGCCCAGAAGCAGCTCCTTACATCCTGTAGGCTCGCTGAGCCACTGCTGTGTTTTTCAGCAGCCCGCTAGAGGAAGGTCTCTCCCCCGATCTTATCATTCACAATGGAGGGCTCAGGGCAATACAATCAAGGGCAACGCCGCGCTGGCCAGGCAGCAAAAGGGTTGAATCGTGGAGGGTTGACTATCGCTCCGAGAGTGTTCCTTCTCGCGCTGGCCGCGGCCCCGATGCTGCTTAGCGGTTGTGTCCCACCAGACGCGGTGAGCAAAGCGCCGGCAAAACCGGCGCAGGCTACGGCCCCGGCCCTCAAGCCAACCGCACCCTCCGTCGCCACAGCGACGCCCTCCGTAACCCCGGCTCCCCCGACTGGGGCCAGCCCTCAGATTCAATCGCTGATCGATTCCGTCGAGACGGCTTATCAGAGCGGGGTCACCAACTACCATGCGGGCAAGCTACAGCAGGCCAAGGGCGACTTTGATCACGCTGTCGACCTCATGCTGACCAGCAATTTCGATCTCAGGACTCAGCCTCAACTGCGCGATGAATTCGACCGCGTGGTGGATGCTGTGAACACGCTGGAGATGGAGGCGCTCAAACAGGGAAATGGATTCGCCCCGAAGATCGAGCCGGCTCCAGTAGACATCGCTAACGATGTGACGTTCCCGGTGGATCCGAATGTGAAGGCCCAAGCCATTGCGGAACTCAAGACCACTCAATCCGATCTGCCGCTGGTTATTAACGATCCGGTAGCGGGCTACATCAGCTATTTCTCATCCAAGGGACGGGGAACACTCGTGCGTTCCCTGGAACGGGCAGGCCGGTACCGGGCCATGATTTCGACGGTGCTGGCGGAGGAGAAAGTTCCTCAGGATCTGATCTACCAGGCGGTAGCGGAATCCGGTTTTCAGCCGCAAATCGTGAATGTGCGCTCAGGCGCGGGCGGCATGTGGCAGTTTATGCCATATGGGGTGTACGGTCTCAGCCGCAATGGCTGGTATGACGAGCGCTTCGATCCGCAGAAATCGACCCGCGCCTATGCCCGCTACATGAAGGAGCTTTACGGGCAACTGGGCGACTGGTACCTGGCCATGGCCGCGTACGATTGGGGCCCGGGCAACGTGCAACGGGCTGTGGAGCGCACGGGCTACGCGGATTTCTGGGAGTTATACCACCGCAACGTGCTGCCCCAGGAAACGAAAAATTATGTCCCCATCATCATCGCGGCTGCGATCATGGCCAAAAATCCCGAGCAGTATGGCCTGCAATCGTTTTCCCCCGATCCTCCGCTAGTCGTCGACACGGTCACGACCAATTACAGTGTGGATCTGCGCCTTGTTTCGGACATTGTAGGAGCGCCCGTTCAGGAGATTGCCGACCTGAATCCAAGCCTGCTGCGCATGAGCACACCGGCGGACGTTCCGTTTGAGCTGCATCTACCGGCGGGCAGCGAAGAGCTGTTTGAGAAACGGATCGCCGAGATCCCGGCGGATAAGCGCAATCAATGGCGGTTTCACAAGGTGGTGACGGGAGAAACCCTGGAGGCCGTGGCGCGCGATTACCATGTCAACGCATCCGAGATCGTCTTTGTGAACCAGCTCGACCCCGGCGACGACCTCTCGTCCACTGACTCGCTCATCATTCCGGTGCCGCCTGCTCCATCCAGTAAATCGCGGCTTACGCTGTACAAGGTAGAGCGCGGAGACACCCTGGTGACGGTAGCGGATCGTTTCAACATCACCGTGCAACAGCTGCGCCGCTGGAATCATCTATCAGTATCGCGACTGGAGCCGGGGCGGCGTCTGTATGTGGCCGAACCAGCGCGTGTGAGCCGGGTCAGCAAAGCCAGTAAGCATCGGACAAGCGCACCGTCAAAGAAGAGTCAGCCCACGGCGTCAGGTGCGCAGGCGAGTACGAAGAACGGAAAAGAAACTTAATTCGCACTTGCGTTCATTGGCATACCGTTGCATGCTGTTGCTATAATCCGCGCCGCAGGCAAGTATTATGGAAAGCGGTCCCCTGGATCCGAATCCGTAGCAACCCACGCCTTGGAGGCAAAAGAATGCAGGATGAGAAAAAGCTGTACGCGCACGCTGAGAATGAGTTCGAAACCGAGGCAGATGAGTATCCGGATGAGGTGGAAGTTGGCTTCGATGATGATGACGACGAGATAGAAGAAGTGGGCGTCATCATCACTTCTACCCCGATTGTTGCCGAGGTGCAGGAATCCGAGGTCAGCCTGCCACCCGCACAGCCAAGCAAGAAAGCCGCAAGCAAGAAAGCCCTAGCCAAGAAAGCCCCAGCCAAAAAGGCCCCGGCCAAAAAAGCCCCAGCCAAGAAAGCGCCAGCCAAGAAGGCTGTGGTTACGAAGCCCCAAGCTCCGGCCAAAAAGGCCGCTACAAAATCTGCCGCCAAGAAGAGCACCAAAGGCGCTAAAGGCGGCAGTAAGGCTGTGAAAGCAGCCAGCAAGAAAAGCGCTAGCAGCAAAAAATCTACAACCAAACGAGGTATTACCTTGGCAGTGAAGAAAGCAGCAAAGAAAGCAGTAAAGAAGGCAGCAAAGAAGACGTCGGCCAAGAAGGCAACCAAAAAGGCTTCGGCGAAAAAGGCAGCTAAGAAGAAGTCAACTAAGAAGTAGTTCGTTCGCAAAAAGGCAAGCAAAAGAGCCCGGCAGTTGGCCGGGCTTTTCTGCGTCTGGAGGATTCTCTACTTTTTCTCGTAGCCATTCAGCGCCGCCAAAACCTGGGCACTGTGCTCCTGGGGATTAACGGCGGTCCAAACCTGGACGATTTTGCCGTGGGGATCGATGAGGAAGGTATTCCGCTTGGCCATTGTGACGCCATTATGGTCGGCCGTGGAGCCATACAAGGCCACGACTTTCTTGTCCTGATCACTCAGGAGCTTGAAACTCAGGCCTTCCTTGGCACAGAACTCTTTGTGGCTGCCGGTCGAATCGACGCTTACGCCCACGACTACGGCATGCAGCTTCTGGTACTTCTCCATGTCCTGCTGGAAATTGTGAGCTTCAATGGTGCAGCCGGTGGTCATGTCTTTGGGATAAAAGTAAAGTACGACCCACTTGCCGCGAAAACTGTTGAGACTGATGTCGGAGCCGTCCTGCGAGGGGAGGCTGAAGTTGGGGGCCGTCTGGCCGGTTTGCGGCATGGCCGTATCATCCGCTCTTACGCGGACACTCAGGGCGGCACCGGCAAGCAGGACGACCAGTGCTGCGACGAAGGCGACTCTCGATATTTTCATTGGGATCTCCACCGTTGATTAGACCGTGATTGGACTTTCTCTGTCCAATTCACCAGGCTGCGAAAAACAGGGTTGTGGCTCGACGAGCGTAGAGGATATAGCCAACGGTCTATGCTGAGACGTAGCATCTAGCGGCTGAGACGCAGCATCCAGCGCCTCGCTCGGTGCTTCGTCGCGTTTTCCGCAGCGTGTCAGGCGGCGACGATGGCGATGCCGGCGAGGTCGGCCAAGCGGCGAACGGTGTCCAGGTCGAAGATCAAGGTACGACCGGCTTCGAGGGAAAGGCAGGTGGCTCCCGCGGCGCTCATGGTCTCGACCGTGGCCGGACCAATAACCGGCACATCGAAGCGCATGTCCTGATCAGGCTTGGCAACCTTAACGACAGTGAGATTGCGGGGCAAGGTGGAATCCGCGCCCCCGGCCTCCAGGCTGCGCAGGATGGCGCCTGCGCGGGCGATGGTGGCGTCGGTGCCTTCCATGGCCTCGACCGCAACGCAGGCCTGCCCGGCGATGAGTACAGTCTGGCCGATGTCAAAGCCGGCGAGACTGGCGGCCACTTGCCGTCCGTAGGCGATATCCCGCTCTTCTTCGGCAGTGGGCGGGCGGACCGTAAGGACGCCAGGCCGAGCCAGCAGCGGCTCCAGATAGGCCGTGGAGGGGATCAGCTCAATCCCTTCATCGCTGAGGACCCTGGCCACTGCTCCCAATAACATGTCGGTATTGCGGGTTCGCAAGTTCAACAGCAGCTTGGCCAACCGCCAGTCGGGACGGATGCTGGAAAAAATCTGCTTGTGCTTCACCTGACCTGCCATGACGGCCCGGGTGACGCCTTCTTTGTGAAAGGTTTCGATCAGCCGCGAGAGCTCACCGAGGGAGAGCCAATGTACCTTGATGCCTGTGTCCGCGGAGGCCCGTTCATTGATCTCCGGGTCGGTTTCTTCTTTAATGGCGGCCACGACGACCCGGACGCCATGAGCGCGGGCAGCATCGAGCAGAAGAAAGGGAAATCGCCCATTGCCGGCGATCAGGCCAAGAATCGTGAGCGCTTCCGCTTCCACCCCGCGCCTACTTGATCACGCCGCGCTGCGACCGCTCGATAAAGGCGAGCAGATAGGCCACGCAGGGATCCGGCTCACTCTCGGCACGCAAACGGTCCAGCGCCTGTGAGGTATTCAGCCTGGCTGCCAGCAGGACGCGGTATGCGTGATGCAAAGCCCGAAGCTGCTGCTCGCTAAAGCCGGAACGCTCCAGGCCTATGCGATTCAGGCTGTAGGCGTGGGTCTCGCGTTTGGCCGAAGTCAGCGAGAAGGGGAGAACATCCTGGGTAATGGTCGTACCCCCGCCGACGTAGGCGTATTTTCCGATCGTGCAATATTGATGCACAGGACAGAGCGCGCCGACGCTGGCGTAGTCTTCCACCGTAACGTGGCCGGCCAGGGTTGCCCCATTGGCCAGAATGCAATGGTTGCCAATGTTGCTGTCGTGGCCGATATGGGTATAGGCCATGATGAGGCAATGGCTGCCCAACCTGGTGGTGCCACCGCCGCCCTTCGTTCCACGCGAAATGGTCACGCATTCGCGTATGGTGTTGTCGTCTCCGATTTCAAGAGCAGTGGCTTCTCCGCGGTACTTGAGGTCCTGGGGAGCGACGCCCAGGGCGGCGAAGGAGTAGACCCGGTTGCGGGCCCCCAGGCGGGTCTTGCCATCAAGAACGACATGGGAGACGAGTTCGCAATCCTCGCCCAACTGAACATCGGCGCCTATGGTGCAGTAGGGCCCAATCTTACAAGACTCAGGAATGTACGCCGTAGCCGCCACGATGGCCGTTGGGTGAATGCTCACTCGTGACTCACTGCCTCCAACGAGCGGTCGTCGACCGATTCGGCTGGTGCTCCACCGCCGGGGGTTTCTCCGGCGGCAGCGGGGCGGCCCGGCCGCGGCACTACCTGGCACAGGATGGTGGCTTCACAGACGAGTTTTTTCCCGACGTAGACCTTGCCCTCCAGACGAGCTGCGCGGGGCTTCCAATTCAGCACGTCGATTTCGATGCGGAGCTGATCGCCAGGCACAACAGGACGGCGGAAGCGGGCTCGATCGATACCGGAGAAGACCATCAGCTTGTTCTGGTAATCGGGGACCTCGGGAAGCAACAAAACGCCGCCTGCCTGGGCGATCGCCTCTACCACCAGGACGCCGGGCATGATGGCGTATTCGGGAAAATGTCCCTGAAAAAAATGCTCGTTGATGGTGACATTCTTGATGGCCACGATGCGCCGCCGGGGGCTGCTCTCGATCACGCGGTCAATCAACAAGAAGGGATAGCGGTGGGGCAGGATGGCCATGATCTGGCGTATATCCAGCACGCGTTCCGGCTCCTGCCTGGGAGTCTCGTCTTCCATAGTCGCAGGCATATTGTAGTGCATCTACCGGCTATTTCTTGATTTTGGCCGCTGTCTGGTCGGGATTGAACATGTCCGGGGTAAGAGATATGCCGTAAGCCGCGCGGTACAGGAAGCGCTGGTTGGTCATGTCGTCATTGTGAAAGCGGGTGACGGTGAAGGGAGTGGGCAAGCCGTCCACGGTGTGGTAGTCGTCGTATTCCTCCGCGTCGGTATTCTTGTCCTTAAAAACGGGATCACGCCACTGATAGCTGCGGCGCAACGGCAAATGGGTTTCGGCATCGGTCTGAATCGTGACGCTGTCGTTGTTGGAATTGATGAGGGTCGTCTGATCTGCCAGGTGGCGTTCCACGAGGTTTTGGCCGCCGTAGATCAGGATGGTTTTGGGGTCGTTGAGCCAGGACGTCACAACCGTGCGGATCGAGTGGTCACGACGCCGCAGGAGTTCCTGCAACTGATCTTTCGGCAGTTCCTTTTTGCCCTTGTACGTAATCTCCCATGCCCCGTCTCCGGAAATTATGTCGACCACGTCACGTTTTTTTCCCAGTTCGATGCGTGTTTGGTCAGGGAATTTCTGAAATTCGTAAAACTCGGCGGTAGCCCCGGTGGGTTTGCCCTGATAAAAGCCGGAAGTGCGCCCCTGCCCCATCGAGCTGACGAGGGTAAGCCATCTCTGGCCGCCCAAGGCAGCGACCATCGCGTCCAGGGTGGCCCTGGCCTTCTTCTGGTTCGCAGCCGCGTCGTCATTTTGCGCCCCGACCGGCAGCAATGCGGCCATAATCATCAAAAAGCAGACCAGCCGCGGAGCCCCTGATCGCGTCAAACGCCTCATCGTGGTCAATTGTATAGACCGTTCATAAACTTCTTTCGTTGACGACTCTCGCGCCTATTGGGACTCTGCCCTTAT
This sequence comes from Acidobacteriaceae bacterium, assembly GCA_049800615.1. Classification (GTDB taxonomy): domain Bacteria; phylum Acidobacteriota; class Terriglobia; order Terriglobales; family Acidobacteriaceae; genus PALSA-350. The sequence goes on from JBARKD010000710.1 coordinate 9,873, forward strand.
TTTCCTGTGCTGCCTGACCAGCTTTCGCTGCGCGGCAGGGGGCATGGCAAGTATATTTCTGGTCTTGCGGGGCAGTTTGTCGAAGACCAGGCGACGCGCAGATTCGAGCAGATCCTTGAGCTCAGCAGAGGGGAAAACGCGCCAATGCTGAAGTGCGATCCAATGAGCCCGTGCGAGATAAGGGGCGGGGATCACACCGTCGTTCTCCAGCAACTCAGCAAATCGTTCCGGCCCGGCAGCAAAGGAAAGAACGGCCTTGTAATCCTCGTCAAGGTTGAGAAGGGCAAACATTTTGCCGCCAATTGCCTTGTCCCCCACCCAGAACACGAGGTTTGCGCCCCATTGCATGGTTTCCACCACGTGGGGCAAGCCCAGGAGATATTCCCGCAACATTTCCGTATCCATGGTCCGGCCTCAGCGTCGTAGATAACCGTATTTCTTGCCCAGCGACCAAGGATCGGGTGCCCCATCCTTCGCGTTCTTTGCGAGGGTGGGATGCCACTGCTCTTCACCCGAGGCCCTTCTCCACAACTTTTGCTTATCCCACCCTTCGCAGAAAGCGCAAACGATGGGGCGCCCGATCCTTGGTTCGCCGGTGACCGAGTTCTCACGCAGACTCCTCAGCCCCTGAGCGCCTGGAGCACGTGGCAAAGACGCTCTAACTCCTCTTGCGTGTTGTAGTAGTGCACGGAGGCCCTTACCAGCTCATCCAGGTTACGCTGCTCCATGTCGATGAGGGTGGCGGAGCCTTCGACGACACGGACCGCGATTCCGTGGCTTCGCAGCCACTGCATCACGTCGCCGGCCGAGTGCCCGTTGGAGCGAAAGGTCACGATGCCGGAGCGGACGCGGCCCAGGTCGTGCACGGTCACGCCCGGAAGCTGGGCCAGCCGCTCCCGCAAAAGGGCTGCCAGGCCCTGAACGCGGCGCTCGATCCATTCGAGGCCCAGAGCCAACGCGTACTCGATGGCTACTCCTAACCCTAGGCGGATAGCGGCTGCCGATTCCCAGGTCTCGAATTTCCTGGCGTCGGTGCGGATGGCAAACTGGTTCCGCGAAGTCCAGGTGGCCGCGTGCAGATCCAGCATGGGCGGCTCCAGTTGGTCCAACATCGATTTGCGCACGTAGAGAAACCCGGTGCCGCGCGGGCCGCGGAGGTATTTGCGCCCGGTTGCGGATAACATGTCGCAGCCGAGGAGATCAACGTCGAGGGGAACCTGCCCGACCGCCTGAGTCGCATCCAGCAGGAAAGGAATACCGGCCTGACGGGCCAACTGACCCACGCTCGCAGCCGGTTGTACGAGCCCTCCATTGGTGGGTAGGTGGGTAAGGGCGATCAGCTTCACTCGCTCGTCAAGCAGCCGCCGCAGGGCCTCCAGATCCACTTCTCCGGAGGGGTCGCTGTCTACAACGCAAATTTGCGCCCCGGTGCGCTGGGCGACCTGCAAGAGCGCGATGTAGTTGCTGGCGTACTCGTTGGCCGCGGTCACGATGCGATCGCCGGGCGCGAACCGCATGGAGTAGAAAGCCATATCCCAGGCACGGGTGGAGTTTTCGAGGAGCGCGATCTCTCCCGGCGAACAATGTAAAAGCCGAGCCACACTGTCATAGACGTGCGCGAGCTCTGGATCTACGCGGTCTGCCGCTTCGTAGCCGCCCACTTGCTCCTCCAGGCGAAGATGGTCAATGACGCGCTCGACGACGGTTCGCGGCTGCAGGCTGGCGCCCGCATTGTTGAAAAAAACCAGGTCTTCGCAGCCCGCGGTCTCGGCTCGCAGGCGTTGGATCAGCGGTTCGTCAAGCATGGCCGAGGGTTCCCTTCTTGGCTAAGATAAGTAAAAGCAGTTGAGCGTCCCACGGAGTTGTTAAATTTGGAAGTTTCCCTGGTTCGGCAGGCTAAGGATAAAGTTCGGCTCTTGCGTGATGTAAGTTGGAGCTGTCTCAAAGCGGCTCGGCCCCTGGTCGAGGGTAAAGCGGGCCTGGAAATCGGTGGTCCCAGCGCGGTGTTTCAGGCTGGGGCTCAGCCGCTGCCCATTTATCCGCTTGTCGGTTCCCTGGATAACTGTGACTTCTCGCGTGCCACCACCTGGGCATCCCACGGAGAAGATTACGTCTTCAGCCCGGGGAAACGTCCAGGCAAAAACATTTTCCGCGACGCTACCGATTTGTCCTCCATCGCCGCTCAAACGTATGACTTCATTTTGTCTTCGCACAACCTGGAGCACTTCGCGAATCCTGTGAAGGCGATCCAGGAATGGAAGCGCGTGATCCGGCCGGGTGGCAGCATGATCGTGGTTCTGCCCAACTATTCGAAGACGTTCGACCATGGAAGAATGCCGACCAGCGTCGATCATATCTTTGAGGATTTCGCAAAAGATATGCGGGAAGACGACCTTACGCATCTGCCTGAGATTCTCGAGAAACATGATTTGACTCGAGATCCGGGCGCCGGTTCCGTTGACGCTTTTCACCGGCGCTCACTGGCCAATTTTGAGAATCGCTGCCTGCATCACCATGTGTTCGATAAAGGAAACAGCCGCGAACTTCTCAGGCGATGCGGGATGGACGTACTTGCTGTGGATCTGGCGCGCCCTTTCCACATCCTCCTGGTCGCGCGTGTTCCATAAGGCCTATTTCGTAACCTGCTATTCCGCAACCCCGGGCTTCGGGCGTGGGACTACAGGCGGCAAAGGAGCGGACCAGGATTATCCAAGCCCATATACTACAAGGCAGTCATGGCTGATCTTTCCACGATTTCCGTCCCCCGGCAGACATCGCCCCCTTTCGCCCACTTCGGGCCGGTCGAGGAGCAGTTGGATTATCTGCGGAAGGGCGCAGCCGAGATTATCCGTGATTCAGACTTGCGCGAGCGTCTCGAGATTTCGCGAAAGGACGGCCGTCCTCTACGCGTTAAAGCAGGCTTCGACCCGACTGCACCGGACCTGCACCTGGGCCATACCGTCCTGATGCGAAAGCTGAAGCATTTCCAGGATCTCGGCCACCAGGTCATTTTTCTGGTTGGAGATTTCACGTCCCTGATCGGCGATCCAACGGGCCGGTCGGTCACCCGCAAGCCGCTCACGCGCGACGAGATTACTCGGAACGCGAAGACGTATACCGACCAGGTTTTCAAAATCCTCGACCGGGAAAAAACAGAGGTTCGCTTCAACTCGGAGTGGTTATCGACGCTTGGGTTCGAAGGCATTATTCGGCTGGCGGCACAATTTACCGTCTCCCAGATGCTGGAGCGGGAGGAGTTTCACCGGCGGTTCAACAATGAACAGCCTATTTCGCTGCACGAAATGCTGTATCCGCTGTCGCAGGGGTACGACTCCGTAGCTTTGCACGCGGACGTGGAACTGGGCGGCACCGATCAGAAATTCAATCTGCTCATTGGGCGTGAACTGCAGCGGCATTACCAACAGCCGTCGCAAATCGTGTTGATGACGCCGATTATTGAAGGCCTGGACGGGGTGCAGAAGATGTCGAAGTCGCTGGGCAATGCGATCGGCATTCACGAGCCCGCGCAGGAAATGTACGGCAAGCTGATGTCGATCTCCGACGAATTGATGTGGCGCTACTGGATTTTCCTGACGGATCTGCGGCAGAGCGAGATCGAGCAGATGAAGGCGGATGTCGCCAGGGGCGCACTCCATCCGATGGAGGCAAAAAAGAGGCTGGCGCGCGCGATCGTTGCCGGCTTTCACTCGGAGGCCGCGGCGCGCAAAGCGGATGAAGATTGGGCCCTCCAATTTCAGAAGCGGGATGTTGAAGCGGTGGCGGAAGAGGTAGCGGTGGATCTGCGCCAGGTTGCCGTGGCCGCGTCGCTTGAGCCGGCGCTCGCGGACCTGAATCATCCCGTCGATCTCTACGTAGCGAAGTTGCTTGTCGCCCTGGGCCTGAAAAGCTCGCGATCGGAGGCAGATCGACAAGTGAGCGCGGGCGTAAATATCGATGGAATAACGTCGTCGGAGAAAGTCCTTCGAATTGAAAAACGCCCGGCGCGTATCGTCGTCCGAGTCGGTAAGCAGGCGAGGATTGCCTTGATTTGAGAACGACGCTGTTTGTTCTGTATCAGGGCACAGCGCAAGCGGCGCCCTGATACAGGACCCGATTGGAATTAAGGGAGCGCGTAGCCCAGCAGCTCCTGCGTGGTCTGACCCTCGCATTTTGCATCGCTGCTGACGAAATGATCATGGCCGGTGCTGCAGCGGTACAAGGGCACGAGAGTGAGACCGGCGACCGGCGCAGAATACGCATAACCGTTGATGCCCAGGATGCGTTCGCCTTCGCAACCACCATCGAGAGAAACGAAATAGTCGGTGGCCCCGTTTTTACAACCGTACAGCGGAACATTCGCGCCCTGCTGCGGGCTCTGATAGAGATGCCCCAGCGTCGACTGCAGAGAAAAACCGCCTGTGGGGTCGATCCATCCAGTCGTGACCTCGTGTGAGGCCTGATTGTAGTAGCGATTGAGCGCCATGGGTGGAGTGCCCGGGGTCCAGGTGAATGGAGCGATTTCCCAGCTTCCGATGTCTCCTGAAATCCCTGCTACGTTTGGGGGAGCATTCCATAATGG
>JBARKD010000711.1:0-3523 GCA_049800615.1 Acidobacteriaceae bacterium
CGCCGCAAGCAGATGCAGATCCTCGATCTGTTCGATACCATCGACTACCGCGAAGATTACGACTACAAGGCCAACCGCCGCCGCGATCAGACCGAGAACGAACGGTGAAACTGCTCGTCGATACCTCAGTCTGGTCGCTCGCGCTTCGTCGCAAGAATACCGCTAGCCTGAGTCCCGATGAACAGAAGCTCAAGGCGGAACTGGTTCAGGCCATTCAGGATGGTCGAGTCGCGATGCTTGGGTTTCTCCGTCAGGAGCTTCTGTCAGGCATCAAGGAAAAGGCCCAATTCGACAAAGTGAAAGCCGCGCTCACCCCATATCTCGACGAGCCGATCACCACCGCCGATCACGAGTACGCGGCGCACGTCTACAACGAATGCAGAAACCAGGGCGTTGAGGCGGGCACGGTCGATATTCTGATCTGTGCCGTCGCCGTGCGGCGAGGTTGGGAAGTTCTCTCCGGCGATGGCGGCCTGAACCGCTGCCTTGCCGTCACTAAGAAGTTCCACGAAAAGCAAAAGAGGACCTCAGCAACGAAAGAGGTCAAAACACGTCGCACTTCTCCTAAGAGCTAATATCGACACAATTTTCAAGTAATTGTTGAGGCAACCGGGCAACAGCCGCCGGCATATATCGCTTTCGGGATTTTTCCTCGTTTACTAGCAGGTGATTTCGGAACGACATCCTCTTGCACTAGATCAATTGGATAAATCATCCAATGCTCGCAGCGCCAAATCTCTTACGTCCACTGCTCCATCGCCGTTTGCGCTGCTGAGCACTATGACAGCAACACCAGCAGCCCGATTTATGTATAGCCCTGCGCTGAACCCACTCACAGCGCCACCATGTCCTGTAGCAGTGTATCCACGTCTCCTAATCGACATGATTCCCAGGCCATACCCATCGATACCCCGTACTTGTAAAGCTGGTCCCAGGATAGTCATTTTGAGATGCACTGGCGCACCGGCGGATACAACGTACTGGTCCTCATAGAGGAGCAGTCTGGCAGGTGCGAGCACATCCGCAGGGCCTTTACCCATCAGGAATGATGCAAATTTTGCCAGGTCGCCAACCGTGGTATAAATTGCTCCGTTTGGAACTTTGTAGCCTCTTCCGGTTCTGTTCTCCAGGTCAGATTCGGCTGAGCTTGCAGAGCCTGCTAGATTCGTTTGGTATCCCTTCGCTAGATGCGACTGCACTTGCGGTGTCAACACCAGCGAAGTATGCGTCATTCCCAACGGCAAAAAAATATGTTGCGGAAGATATTCCAGATATGGGCTTCCTCCAGCTTGCTCCAACGCCGCTCCCAGCACGGCATAGCCGACATTGGAGTATGAGAATCGTTTACCCGGCTTGAATTCGTAATGCACGTGGGGTAGGGACGCTATCAGGGTTTTCTTCCAGACCTCAGGCTCGCCCGTCACATAGGTGGTGGTATCGGCCGGCTCTCGCGACAGCCCTGAAGTATGCGTGGCTAGCTGCAACAATGTAATCGGCGGATCGTCTTTAGATCGCTTGGGTACTCTGTTAACCGCCGGGAAGTACTTCTCCACGGGATCATTAAGTTCCACTTTTCCTGCTTCTACCAGCTGCTCCATCATGATGGCAGTGAACATCTTCGTGATGGATCCTATGCGATACACCGTGTCCAAATTTGCGGGCAGGCTCCCATTCTGGTCGGCATTGCCATAGCTTTTCGTCCAAACCAGCTTGTCGCCAAAGACGACGCCCACTGTGAGACTGCCGACTCGTGATTCTGCGAACTCACCCGCTGCCATCGCATCGATCTGTCTGCACTGCCTGCATTCATTGCCAAGGCGTGTCGTAGCCAGTCCGGGAATAGGCGACTGCTGGCCCTTTCCGGCAGCACTTAGTGCGAGAAGCAAAAAGAACAGCATCAGCGATTTCCGACGTGACAGCATTGTTCTGTGCTGCTTCATGGAGTCGCGCTCGTCATTGTGACGCATTATAAAAGTACTACCGTCTTCTGTCGTGCCCTGCACTGGCCACACACACGGTTTTCGTCGTCAGCGGTTTTCGTCTTTCTTCTAATGTTCCTGCCTTACGGCTTTGAGAATCGGCCCCACGAAGCGTCCGTATTTGCTGAGGGCTTCTTCATCGTTATGGGCAATCGCTGTTTCTACGGCGGTCGCGGTGGCGGGTGTCACGATTTCAAGTCGGCCGACAAAGCAACGAACGATTTGTCCTGGCGTCGGCTCGATCGTGAGAGGCAGGATGTTGTCGATGAACCCACGCGGCACGACGTAGATCAAACGACTGCCTTCTTCAAACCAGGAGTCCTTCCAAGTCTCAACCATGGCGTGGGCCTCGTCTCGATATAGACCTTGACCGACCAGGATTTCCTCCAACTCGCGATAGAGAGAATCCAGGCTTCCGTTCAGCACGGGCGGGTCCAGCGTTTCATCGGTTAGCGCGCCGGTCAGACGATAGCCGACTCGTTCCCCGCGGCGCTCAAAAAGAACGGCGTTCGAAATCTCGTCTCCGCCAAGACTTTCTACCAAAAGCTTTCCTTGGGACGTCAATTTAGCGGAAATCGGCAATGGGCTGGCGGAAACTCCCCGATAGAAGAGGAATTTCTCTTGCTGCTCCCCCGCACTGGTCTGTACGCGGAGCGGCGAGGAAGCAGTCTCGCGAGCAGCGTAGTAGCGATTCGACTGCAATTCGCTCGGGAACTCGCCAGGGAGATTCGGAGAAACGGTGACGTGACTCCAGGTAATGCTTCCATTCGACGGTAACTGACTCAAGCTAACATTGGTTGCGACTGCCCCCGGCTGAACATGGTCTGCATGGGGATACCACTCGGTGATGAGTCCCCTGGAGAACGACACGCTCGCTGACACCGTCACGTCGCGCGGAGAATAGAAATAGAGTACTGGCGTCTCCAAGCGAATCGTCCCACGCAGTGCCCGCTTAAAGTTGGCATCTCGGATGTGCTCCACGAATTCAGGCAGATCCGTAGACGGCGGGAATCGCGGCAGGCCCAACGGCAACCATTCGATCGCTCGACCGTCTGTGCCGGCAACCGCGGTGAACGTTCCCCACTCGTGCACCGTCAGCTCAGGAACGGCGTGCGGCTCGTTTGCGCTCCAACCCGCGAGCAAGAAGGTCAAGAGCCCGCCTGCCAACAAACGGGGAAGCCATGATCTGGCTTCCCCTGCGGTAAGAGACCTACTCTTGGCCGGGTTCACTGAAAACTTCCTTCAGGCATCGCGGTCAGAAGTTCTGCCATGGTCTGATGGTTGAAGTTGGAACCCAGGTTCCGGGCGAGAAGAGGATCGCTCTTCGCCCCCGCCATCGCCTTCCGTGTGTGATCCTGGTGAGCGCTGGCGGAGCGCCGCAGCGTGATCAAGGCAGCCCCAAATTCCATTTCCGGATCAGACCCGCGCAAACTGATTGCCTTTCGTACCCAGCCGTATCCGTCGAGGCCGGCTGCGGGGTTGGGCTCGCCTTTGCCCATCCATTGTTTGTAAGCCTCGGCCAGGTAGCCGAGGTCGAACCACGC
>JBARKD010000712.1:0-2608 GCA_049800615.1 Acidobacteriaceae bacterium
AGTTGCGGGGAAGGGCCTCGGGTGAAGAGCAGTGGCATCCCACCCTTCGCAAAGTACGCGAATGATGGGGCACCCGGTCCTTGGTCGCTGGGCAAGAAATACAGTTATCTACAACGCCACCCCGGTCTAAATGACCCGGAGGGCTTAAAAGCCCAGTTGATTTTGTTGGATTAAGGGGTACGGGCTAAAAGCCCGTACCCTTCAAAAACGGTTAAACGCCCATCCGTGTGACGCACTACACTAAGGAGTCCGAATCATGGAAAAGCTTTCCCACTACGATGCCGAAGGAAACGCGCGCATGGTCGACGTGAGCGCCAAGCCTGCGACCCGCCGCGAGGCGGAAGCTTCGGCCTTTGTTGTTCTGTCCGAGCCGGTGATTGCAGCCTTGCCGCAAAATCCAAAGGGCAACCCACTTGGAGTAGCGCGCTTCGCCGGAATTCAGGCGGCAAAACGCACAGCGGACCTGATCCCGATGTGTCATCCGTTGCCTTTGACCTATATCGATGTGTCGGCAACCGTGGTTGCAGGAGGGGTCGAGATTCGCAGCATCGCGGCGACGACCGCGGGCACAGGTGTGGAAATGGAGGCGATGACCGCCGCCGCCATCGCGGCGCTCACCGTTTACGACATGTGCAAAGCACTGGACAAGTCCATCGCGATCCGCGAGGTTGTGCTTCTGCGTAAGTCGGGAGGCAAGAGCGGAGACTACAACCGCTCCTGTTGAGTTTGTGGCGTTGACAAGCTTCTTTAGCAGGAAGGCGCGTACGTGGTCGTGGTCAGGGAAAGACGGAAACTGCAGGTCTCTCCACTTCGCTACCCCGGATTTCCTGTTGAGGTTCGTGGCGTTGGCGAGCTTCATGCGCCTTTCTTTAACGGAAAGGCGCACACGTGGACGTGTCCGGTGCAGCGTGACAGGAAATCCGGGTACCCCGTTGGCTTAAAGTTTCGCGCGGAAACAGCGAGGATCATGATCGTTGACCATGCCCGCGGCCTGCATCCAGGCGTAGACAATGACTGGCCCAACGAATTTGAAGCCGCGCTTTTTGAGCTCGGCGGATATCTTCTCGGATAGAGGAGTTTTTGCGGGTACATGACCGCTCCTGTTACGGACTGGCTTTGCCCCGGCCAACCGCCAGGTAAAGCCGGCGAAGTCTTCTCCGCTGCGCTTCATCTCTTCGAAGATTCCGGCTGCGGCGATGGTGGCTTCGATCTTGGCGCGGGAGCGAATGATGCCCGGGTCCTTGAGCAGCCGCTCGATGTCCCGTTTGTCGAATTTCGTCACCACTTCAGGTTGGAAACCACGGAAGGCCTTACGGAAGGCTTCGCGTTTGCGAAGAACCGTAATCCACGACAGGCCCGCCTGAAATCCTTCCAGCATGAGCAGTTCCCAGAGGGCGCGGCTATCGTGTAAGGGAACGCCCCATTCCTCATCGTGATATGTGCGAAGAAGAGGATCGTTTTCCGCCCACGCGCAGCGCCGCACCTCGCTCATCTGCCCTCCATCGAGATTATTGATTGTTAAGGCAGATTCATTGTACGTGCGAACGCGGGGAAAGGATTATGCTCGACGGGTTCTGACTTCTCCGCAGCCCGGTCCGCATAGAGCTTCAGCAGCTCATCCAGCTTTTCCAGCTCGATCGGCTTGGCAAGAACGCCATCCATGCCTGCCGCCAGGCAACGTTGCTGATCGCTGGCCATCGCCAGCGCGGTCATGGCGATAATTGGCTGATGGTGGCCGGTGACCTTCTCCTTCTCCCTTATGGCGATGGTTGCTTCGATCCCATCCATTCCCGGCATCTGCACGTCCATCAGCACCAGGTCAAAGGATTCTCGCGCTAATGCAGTTAGCGCTCCTTCGCCGTTTTCCACCAGGACAACCTTGTGGCCACGCTTCTCGAGCAGCCTGGTGGCCACTTTCTGATTGACGTGATTATCCTCGGCCAAAAGGATGCGCAGGGGCTCGCATGAGCTTTCGCTCTTAAAAGAAACGCGAGGGCTGAGAACGGGAAGCGTTTGTGCTTCCCGAGCCTGCAGCACGCGCAGGATCGCCTGCCGCAGTTGCGCGGAGCGCACCGGCTTGGATAGATAGGCCGCAACTCCGAGTTCCCGGCAACGATCAATGTCCCCGCGACGGCTACCGGAGCTCAACACTATGACCGCCCCCAGCGGCGGCTTGCCCCGCTCGCGGATACGCTCGATGAGGTCAAAACCATCCATCTCCGGCATTTGCATATCGGTGAGGATCAATCGGTATTGCTCGGGCCCTTGCTCCGCCTGCGATAGCTCGGCTAAAGCTTGCACAACACCGGAAACCGCGGCCGGGCGCATTCCCCAGGCGGCAACCGTGTCGTTAAGAATGCGGCGATTCGTATGGTTGTCATCGACAATCAGAACCTTCAATCCGTGCAGTAATTGCGCGGGATCGGGCGTGGATATCGCCGTCTCTCGCATGGCGGCGATGCCCATGCGGACGGTGAAATGGAAACGCGCTCCAGCTCCAGGCGCACTGTCAACCCAGATGCGTCCTCCCATCATCCCGACCAGGCGCCGGGAAATGGTCAGGCCCAGGCCGGTTCCACCAAATTTGCGGGTCGTAGAGGCATCCGCC
>JBARKD010000713.1:0-2951 GCA_049800615.1 Acidobacteriaceae bacterium
GATTTTTGAAAAATCCAGTTCTCAAAACAAACGAGTTAGAGTTAGAACTTGTCTAAAGTAGCCAAAAAAGTCACAAGCTCTGAGCGGAGCGCCTCACAGGATGACGATTTTGTCGGAGATTTGACGAAAAACATCCTAAACAAGTTAGCGCTTATGGGACTACGTCCTGGGGCATTATCAGCCGTCCCTTCGGGACTCACTTCCGGATCGGTCGGTTCTCGCGCAGACCCTGTAGTCCTGACAATTGGAACGGCTTAAAAGAGTCCACCTTTGCCGAAGGGCGCACTAAGGATGGTTGGCTAAAGCGACCCCGCTAATTCTCTTCAAAGTCAGTCCCAAATTGTTTGCGGGAGCAGTATGCTGTAAGGCTATGAACTGGTTGCCTTCGCTACGAGCCTTAATGATTTTTGGCATCCTTATGGTTTTTTTCGCAGCTGCCTATTGGGCCTGCGGGGGGCATGCGAGATAGCCGAATCAATCTGCCAGAATGACTCCTCGCCGGCAGATGTGCGACGGTGGTCTCTCATGGGCCCCTCTACCACTATGGTCTACGGGCATCTTGTGCCTGGGAGGTGCGGTATTAGCCCGAGTTCAGCTTGGCGCAGACCCGCCGGATATAGCCTTTCCTATTGCCCCTTTTCTTGAGAGCCTCGAGGGGCGTCGCCCTTGAACGCTCGCGCCAAGGCATCACTCGTTATCGTGGGCGCCCAGTACTTCTCAATATGCTCAATCACCAATTCAGTGCCGGCAGCGTGGGAGACGAAGGGTCTCGATGCCGGGTTATACATGGCATCGGTAAGATCGCGCACCAAGACGCAACGCAGTCCCCACTTCGACAGCTGCCGCACACCAAAGCTTCGGTTGAGGATGCACATGTTGGCATGGACCCCCATGAAGAGCACGGTGTCGATGTGATGCTGCTTAAGGACGTTGTAGATCTCCTCGCCGTTGTCGGAGATCACGTCCCCCGGCGCAATGGTGAGGGCTTCGGTTTCACGGCTCCATGCCTTGTGGGGTTTGTCCCCGGGAGTATCGCAACCCTCATCGCTATCGTCGATAGGGAGCGGAGCATCCGCGAAGGTTAGTTCCGGAGGAGGTGTGGCGCGAGGGGCGTTCTGTGCTAGCAGCCTGCCCGGCGCGCTGCTATAGAAGTCCATCGTCTCAGAGGGCGCATGAATGATCAGTATGCCGGCCCCGCGGGCTACTTCGAGCAGAGGTTCCATCTTCTGGGCAATGAGTCCTACCCTGTGCGTGGCCCCCTTACACCAGTGCTTATCCCACATATCCGTGATGATGACCGCTGTCTTCGACGGAACGATGGCCTCTTCAAAGTAGGCTTCCACCCAGGGCCCGTTGGCATGGAATGGTTGGATCTGGGTGCGCAGTTGCAACTTTATCTCCTCACCATTCGGTCCTGTTGGCGTGGACGCGGACACCGTAAGTGCCAAGAGCGCGAACGTCGAAAACACCATACCTGGTATTCGCATGGGATAGGTTAGCTCACGTGACCCACATAATCAGGTGCGTTTACCTGGACCTGAAATCCATCCGGATCAAAGAACTTGAAAGATTCTTTTGAGGTGCCGGAGAACTTCAGATTAAGTTCGGTCAACCGGGCGCGCACTTCATCAGCGTTGAAGTTGGCAATCCCGAAGTCGTAGTGATCGACGGTGGCGGTCTGACGTTCGCCTTGCTCAATACCGAAAAAGGAATTGCCGACGCCCAGGATGTGTACGGTCGCCGACTGCTGCCGGAGAGGCATCCCGAAGAACTCCTGGTAGAACTGCGAGGTGCGGTGAAGGTCAGGAACCCGCACAGTGACGTGGTTCACGCTAACAGCGCGGAAGCCTGTCGGCGCCGGGGGAGATGCGAGCGCACCCGGCCCCGCGATCGCGCCAGCGGCTAGCGTGGCGAGGGAAACAGCGAATTGACGCCGCGTTAGTTTGCCGCACTCCAACTCGTCGAGCATTCTTTCTATTCTTTCGATCATGACATCCTCCCTGTACTTGCTGAAATAGCTTTGCCGCGCGGGGCAATTCTCCGAGTTATCCCATTTGGGATTGTGTAATCAACCTCAATCCTTTTCCCTCCGGATCGTTGCGCACTTCGCAGGACGTATCGAAGTACATGGTTGCGCGAGCGTTCCTGGTGTATGCGGGCCAATGCGGCAGGCCGCTGTGATTCGGATCTCCTGTCCGCGCGAAATTCACCCACGCCGTGCTGATCTGCTTCGACAGAATGAAAGCATCAGGAGAACCCGCACTGTAGTGGTCGCAGATTTCGGCATTGTCGAAGGTAAACGCAATCTCGCAAGCATGGAAAGGACCGGGGCGATTATCGAGTACCGGTGTCCGCCAGGAATAAACGTAAGCGTAGGCTGGGGCGGCACCCAAATCAGCCTTCCTGGCAGCCTGCGCAAATGAAGGGACGCGCAGTCGAGAGGCCGCAATGGTCGCGTAGAGGCCGAAAGGAGTCGCTTTGGGATAATCGAGCCGGTAGGCATCGATGATTGCTTCACCATCGTCGCCAAATGCCTCGCGAACCAGCCGGCTGAGTTCAGAAGCTTCCATCGCATTAGCATCCGGATGGTCGAGTCCGCTCACAAACTCGTGGAGATTCGTGCCGGTAAGCAGTGGAACATCGGCAGATAGCGTGGGCGCTCCTGGATCAAATGGATGATGAGGAAGAACGCGGCCGTCGACGGTCGGTCCCCAGTCGCGCTCTCCAAACGTTTCGCGAAGCGAGGGTTGGGGCCGGGGCATTTTCTTCATCGCCTCGGCCGCAGCGCCGGAGATGCGGTCAACGGGAATCCTCTGTAGCTCTTTCACCTGCGATTTGGATAAGCCAAGCTCGCCCATCGTAAGTTCGGCCACGCGTCCCGAGTAATCAGGAGAGAGCGCTTTCAAGAAAGGGCCGCTTTGCACGATGGCACGATGAAATAAACCTTTGGC
>JBARKD010000714.1:0-7299 GCA_049800615.1 Acidobacteriaceae bacterium
GGGTAATCAGGAGCGGCGTAAGCGCACATACTGTCGGCGCAAATGCAAAAGAGACGAGGAAGGTACCCCAGAGTAATCGGCGGTTCTTCGTTGGGATCTTCGAGTCTCGGAGCGCCACTCCCGCAAATACCGCGATGATGGAGACCGGGATTGAGGTCAACGTTGATAGACCAATAGCGAATGGGACCCACGATGCATCAATTCCGTCGGTTGGCCACCAAAGCCAGAAGCCACAGCATATCCCAACAATTCCACCCAGGAGCGACGCGATCAGAAGCCATCGCCATCCTTCGTTCGACAAAGCAGTGCCAAGCGCCGTAATCAACGCAATGAGGATCAGCGGAGTTTTCCATCCAGGGAGATCGCGATTGGGTGGAATGATTTTAGGCCACCAGCACATCGCTGAACCAGCTGCAACCATTACGATGAGTAGCGTGTTCCTCTGCATAATGGCAATCCGCCACAACAATACACGACCGTCATCACTGGGTTACGCGTAACAAAATAACTCGAGCCTGAGGCATCCATAGATCATGGACTCCAGTTCTTGAAGTGCCCTCATTATAAGGTAAGCGTCGTTTCAGGCGTTCTTGATAAGCGGCGTGGTTTAAGGGTAGGGTTGAAGTGTCCATCTAACGTCGGTGGGCCTCACCGACTGCAGTGCCCAACCCATCTGCTCGTTTCGGCGCAAGAATTAGATGAATATGGTTTGGCATGAGGCAATAAGCCCAGACTTCACCTTCAGACCTACCAGCTTGCTCCGCCAACAAGCCCCGAATATCTCATGGTCGCCATCCGCAAAGAATATCGCCTCCCGCCTGTTGCCACGCTGCGTGACGTGGTGCGGAAGATGCGGAATCACAACACGAACTAAACGAGCCACGCACGACCCTACCACGGACTACTGTCAGGTGAATAGGTATGCTGTCACCGTAATCTACCCCTCGCATCGCCCTGTCCCGCATCGTCAAATCAACTTTTAAGTTAATCATTGTGCTCACCGCTCAGCCGAGGTTCGAGCCTAGGCTGCTCGGGTTCTGGTTGCACATGGTTGCCCAAATAGCTTGTACATCATTTTCGAACTGAGCCTTGCGCACGCTGTGCCCCAGAGAACGAAGTAGCGAATTCATAAGCATCGATACCAGCGGAGGTATGTCTTCATGCATATTCGAGAAATTGGCGCGCGCTTCGCCGCATGCTATCGTGCGCGGGCGCGGGTGTAGCGCAAGCGAATCGGCAGCGATCTTGTAGGCGCCGGTTCCCGGATCAAAGCCATAAGGGAAACTATTTCCCTCTCGCCTTAGATCGAGTCCCTGCACGCTTAGGTCTGCGACCAGGAGGCCCTCACCGAAGAAGCCGATCTCCCTCCACCAAGCGCTAGCAAGGGTCAGGAAGACAATGCTATAGATAACTAAATCCGTCACGCTCCACTTGCCGTCAACTCTGATTTGGACGGCTTGTGCAACGTCAAGCTCACTTGTGATTCTCCAACGACCTTCGTATGCCAAGTTCTGGTGAAACCATCGATAGTCAAAGAAGTCACTACCGCGATCTATGTCCTCGACGGCAGTTTGGCCGTTCAAGCAGCTTCCCAGTCGCGGGTACAGGCTCTTGACCAGTGCGACAAATCGTTGTTCGCGATCGAAATCTAGTGCATGTCTGGTTATATCGTCAGCTACAAGAACCAGCCTGAAAAAAGTGCTCGACGACGCTTTCCCAACGCTAGGATCGACCCTGGATGCCGGCGAAGCATTGCTCACGTCCACCTCCTTCAGAAGTCTCTGCGAGCGGAGAAACAAATCTTGCGGCGTGTTACCCTGCGTTCGCTTTTCTCTTTCGATCATCATGCGGAGCCGCATTGCGTCCGCTGGAATTGTTTCGTCTTCGTTTCGCACAAAAACGGAGGTTGTGGTTCCTTTCCTGGTAACAAGGTGTACTAGGCCGCGGCCTCGAACTCTTATCACGCAAAAGCGTCTACTAGGTTCGGACGGGTTGTAGCATTCCATCGTCTCGTATAAGGGAGTCGGAGAAATATTGGTCGCAATCGAGCTTGCGATCCCGGTCGTCAACTCGGACTTGGACTCGACTCCAACTAATTTAGCCTGAAGGTCTTTCTTGCCCTTCTCAACGCCGATAATTAGGATACCGCCAAAAGTGTTGGCAAAAGCCGCTACATCGGCCGGGGAGGCTGCGCTCCAGACCGTTTTGAAATCATGCCGACCGCCTTCCCCGGGTTGATCGCGAGCGAAATCAGAGATCGCGGAGTATCGCGCATCATTCGAGAGACTGCTGAAATCGACAGTAAAGAGGTTTACCATGATTCCTTAGAAGCCGATTACCACAGAGGAGGACGTGGGAACGCCTCCTATGATACTACTGGCAAAGGCCTTTCAGGGTTGGCACGTCTGCCGTCTCCGCATAACGGCCCTCGACGCACACAGTCGGACAGAAGTCCTCATGGATCAATAGCGGGTCGTGTAACCAGAGGCCCGTTTGCCCTCATGTGTTCCACTTTTCCTAGAGACGGCCGTAGCCCTAGAACATAGACATGACACAGATTTTTTATCGTGGAGTTCCCCTTGTGAGCCGCAGAACGGGCAGCTTAGCAGTTCCCTCCTGGCCGACACTCTACCTGATCCATTTTGCTTTGTTTACCATCGATCGGGGTAACTCATTCTCGCCATCCGCAAATATAATATGGCTAAAGTTTAGCGCCGCCTTTAAGCGAAGACCAATGACTGCTTCTGCTCGCGGATTCCAATTCTGCACCACCGTTGCCACATCAATACAAAGGGTGAACCACTCGTCGGTCGGCAAGTGACGGTGTCCCGGTTTATCCCAGCGCTCTCCGTCCCCGGATTCCCCCGATCTTCCCGGCCCCGAGAGTACAATTGCGATGTCCAGAAGACCATGATGAAAATGCTGGATGAATCGAGCACGCGGGGAGCCTATGTATTCCAGAATTCAGCTTGGCAAACTGGAGCGCGTCAACATTCGGGATGTCTGGAAAAGCGAAGCGCAGGACTTTACCCCGTGGCTGTGTCAGCCAGAAAACCTATCAATTCTTTCGAACGCCGTGGGGCTGGAGCTTGAAGTCCAGGAGAAAGAATTTCACATTGGCGAATTTCGGCTAGACATCCTCGCACGCGTCAAGGAAAGTGGAGAAGCAGTCGTAATCGAAAATCAGTTTTGGAAGACGGATCATAGTCATCTGGGGCAGCTATTAACGTACGCGGCAGGAGTGGGAGAGGGTGGCGGAGCGAAGGCGGTCATCTGGCTCACTGAGAGTTTCGCCGAACCCCATCGAAGTGCTCTAGATTGGCTGAATAGGATTACAGACCCTAGTATTAAGTTTTTTGGAATCGAGATTGAACTGTGGCGTATTGGGCAGTCCGACCCTGCGCCTCGGTTCAACCTTGTTTGCAGACCCAATATCTCGCAAAAGCAAATTAGCCAACAAACAGCCCTTTCAACGACCGAATTGCTTTATCAGGAGTTCTGGAAGGGCTTCTTGAACATGTGTGCGAAAGAAGGAACCACTCTGCACTTGCCGTCCTCCACTACCCCCTGTTCCTGGCTGTCCACTGGTATCGGTGCAGTTGGTTTTGGTGTCAACTTAAACGCGAGAAAGAGATCAAAGGACCTTGAGTGTCACTTATGGATCGAGGGACCAGCCAAAAGCGTGTTCCCGTCACTCGTGGCGAAGCAAGACGAAATCGTGGGGAGACTCGGGCCTCAAGTCGGATTTGACGAAATGCCAGGAAAAAACGCCTGCAAAATTTTTGAGACATCAAGCGGAGATATCTCGGACCGCGAACAGTGGCCAGCGATGTACCAATGGCTTAAGGAACGGGGTGAAGCGTATGCCACCCTGTTCACCCCGCTTGTTAAGCAGTTGAGATGACGATCGTGAGACAGGATACCGAAGGCTGTGACGGGACGTAAATTCCAGGGGAATAGGGGGACAGTATACCAGCGTGTCGGAGAAATCGCTTTTTGCGTGTACGAACCGCAACATGCAGGTCAAGATCCATCGTTCAGCTACAACATATGGTGTGCAAAATTCTATCTCCGACACACTGATACCTATTTTCCAATTACTATCTGTCACCGAACAAGCTCTGTTGCTTTCCTGTGAAGACTGGCACCGGGTTTCCGGCCCGGTGCGCGCCGTGCGATCGGCCTGCACCCGTGAACACAAGAAGGCAATTCAATCTTCTGCAGTGAGCAAGCCGGTAATAGGGAAATATGTAATCATGTCCCCCCATTCCCCCCACATTTCCCCCGACACTTTATCTCGCTGATCCCGCCCGTTTCAAGCGGGCAAAACGCTAGCGTTGTGCCCTGCGGAAGCGTTAATTTGGCGAAGGCTGCTTAATATCGTCGATCACAATAACATCCACCGAGCCTTTTCCCAATTCGAGCTTAAGACCAAGCTGGTCCTGGAGTGCAGTAAAGATATTTGGAGCTCGTTCGCTGCCCCCAGCCGTCGGCGCTAACTCAGCGACATCCGGCTGGAAATCAAGCGTGAAATCATAGCGGTCGGTAAGCCCTGTCTTATCGATCACGGGGCTGTGTAGGGCATTGGAAATGAGGCGCACGATGCTCGCCATTGAGGCTCCATTCTGTTCCACGTGGAGTCCATTTCCGGATCCGGAGACCTTTAGTGGCGGGCTTGCTGCGTCTTTGGCAAGCTCCTCGGGGCTGGATTTCTTCAGCTTAGGACCACCCTTAGCGATCACCAACATGTAAGTCTCCATATCTTTCGTTTCGTGGTGAAACTTCAAGCCGAAGCGATCTTCCAAAAGCACCAGGACCATCGCCCATTTCTCTCGCCCCGTGAGCTTGCTAAATTGCGGCACGTCAGCGGCATCGACTTTGGCAGCGATGTAGTAATCTCCTTGGGTCCAGTCGGGTAATCGAAGGACCTGCTCTTGGGAGACGCCGAACGCTACCCGGATCAGCGCGCTAAGCGGGACGCCTTCGTCCAACAGGCCGTCCGGAGTGAATCTCGAATGAGAGCTACGACCTGGTTGCCCGGGTTCCAAAGGCTTAATAGGATGGATGGCAGCTACGGCGAACTTGGGTAAGACAGCAGTCGTGCCCCCGCTCTCAGTCTGGGCTCGAGCTTCCGTCGTCGGGACAAAAGTGCACAAGAGTGTAGCCAGCAGGGCAAGCATTTTGACCGTGCTTTGCAAAACATATCGCTTGCAGCTTAGCGTAGACACTTCGAAGGATTGGCGGTTTTCATGTCTGCCCCCAGGTTCAAACGTACGCCTGCCGGTTCCCTTGGGCAAGGTTGAGAAGGGGGGTTTAACAACTCCCCTGTGCAGAACAAAAAGACGGTCGGGTGATTGAACTGGCCGCTGCGATCATAGCCGTTCTACGTTGGCACGAGATGCACGGGCCGGTCATAAAAGTGATCGTGTGAATCCACGCCATACCTGCAGAGACTAAGCCACTCGCGCGATCGACGCTCCCAACACAAACGTCGCGTCTAAAATCCGACGCTTCTCCTCCGGTGTCCGTCGCAACCGCTTGCCCGAATAGGCCACTCCCCCGACTGCAATCGTAACAGCCGGTCATCGTGGGCCAGCTAAATCCATCTGTCTATACAGCGACAAGCGGCCAGAAAAGGACGCTTACGGATTATTCGACGTCGTGGGCACAGCGGAAGCCAAGAGTCCCCGACCGGTCATAGCCAGGCGCCATTAAGAACAGCTTCCCGTGCTGATCATTTCGATAGGCCTCCGGAAAGTACCAGATGGAACCTTGTGGTTGGTAGTAGTTCCCACCACGCAGAATACCGCCCCGCGTATGATCGTCATCATATTCGTCGGTCCATTGCCACACGTTGCCCACCATATCGATGACACTGAATGGACTCGCGCCCCCGGGATGAGCATCCACGTCGTCGGGCGACGTCAAAGTACGCCCTTTATCGGGTACGGGAACATTCGCCGCATTCCAGGTATTTCCCCAGGGATAAAGGCGGTTCTCTTCACCACCCTGCGCCGCGTACTGCCACTCCCACTCGTGAGGCAGTCGCTTGCCCGCCCACTTCGCGTATGCGCGTGCATCCTCAAGCGATACCCACGTCACAGGCTTCTTGGCCCATCCCTCAGGGTAGGAGCCGTTCTTCCAGTCGCGAAGAAAATTCAGGTCGTCCTGGGGATGATAGTGAGTCGCGTCGATAAACTTCTTGAAGTCGGCATTCGTGACCGGGTACTTATCGAGATAAAACGTATCCACGTGCATCCGATGCTCGTGAAATCGCCGCGGGGAATCCTCCCAGGAGTATTGCACGTCCACGCCGACATCATCCGATCCTTCAATTTCGATGCCCTGCACTTTGAAGACGTAATCCCCAGCCGGGATCTTCACCATGCCTTCGGGCGCAGCCGCGGCGGGTTTGGTTTTCTCAATTTCCACTAACTGCTGTCCCAGGGGCTTCCACTCATGGGAATAAGAAGAGAGTGGCGCCGCGGTCATCTTCTTCATGCGCAACAGCAGTTCATTGATGCCGGCATCCGGCGCTCCGTGCACGGCCATCACTGCGCCTATTCCGTGGGCTTCGATGGAAAACGAAAGTACGGCCTGATCTCCCTCACGCTCCGCTGTCATTTCCACACCGTGATAGAGGTCAAAATAGCGAACTCCATCCTCTGCCGGGACCGACATCTGCCGCCCCGTCACATCGTATTCATTGCGATTCACAATCGTCCAAACGGTTCGACTCGCCAGCGGCCAACGGCTGGCGAAGACACCATAAATGTGCATGGGAGAAAACGGCTCCCAGCTTGTGCTGGCAAAGAACGGCGCTACCGCGCGCTCGATCGTCGCCATGCGCCGGGTCGCTTCTCCATCGCGAGGGGTCACACCGTTCCATATACCCCACACGTTTTCCCAGCTTTCCCAACCTTCTCCATTGAAAAATGCAAATTGAAGGTCGTCCGTCTTATCGCGATTCCAGCGTCCCTGAATATTGACTTCGTGTTTTGGCTCCAGCCAGCGATAGCGATCAACGGTAGGCACGAATTGAAACTTATACTGGCCCCAGGTGAGCACATCCCAGGCGAGCGCTTCGTCCGCAGGGCCACCCTCTGGCTCAAACGCGAGCGGGTGCCCCACGGCATCGGCGGCCAGGGAAAAGGCCAGCGGCACGCCATCCTGCGTATCTCCATTGATACCGTCGGCGTTTATCTCCTTCATGAGGCCGGCGATCTCCTCTGGCCAGGGCTTGCCTGGCTTGCGGGTGCCCTGGTCCCACATCATCATGGGAAACAGAACGTGCACTCC
>JBARKD010000715.1:0-1663 GCA_049800615.1 Acidobacteriaceae bacterium
GTGCAGGCCATGTTCACCGCGGTCATCCGCGACGAGGGCGCGCTGGGGCGGCCGGTGAGGGCGGATACCCTGCACCCGATCCACGCCACGCTGCGCGCCGCGCTCAACGGCAAGGTCTCTTCGCTGCCGCTGGGCGCGGTCACGGTGTCGAAGGACACGGTGTTCACCACGCTGTTCTACGGGACGCTAATCGCGCTCAACCGGGCCACCGGCGCGATCGTGTACCGGAAGGCGCTGCCGACCACGACCAACCCGCCGCTGGCCGTGTTCGGGAACAAGGTGCTGGTGCCGGCGGGCGGGCCGCAGACGTCAGCCACGGGCGGCGCCGGCGATCCGCAGCTGGTGGCGTACACCGTGTCTTCTTAGCGGTCGCTATCCGCCGAGGGCTTTACGCCAACCCCAGTCGTATCCAAACGGCTACCGACAGGAGAAATATCGGAACGCCGAGCAGAAGGAATATCCATCCGACCACCTTGTAAGGAGGAGGCAACCAGTCAGGCCCGCGATATCTCCTGCCCTAGGGGGTGAATCCCCTATTGGCGCGGGAACTCGCAGAGGCAAAGCCGCCTATGTCGAACGCCATTAGGGCCCCCATCGCTATCAGCCCAATGGAGATGAGCAGCGGGGTCCAGACATTATCGAAATTTATCGCGGTCGTTCCGGAAGTGTTTTGAATAAGTGCGGCCATCATTTCGAATACTCATCCTTCACCGCTGGGAAGAGCCGATCTAAAACAGATGCTCCCACAGCCAAACCACACCGTTGTTCACATCCCAGCTCTTCGAAGGCCCTGCGCTTACTTGCCAACCATCCCCCCGTGTTACCCCGCCGCGCGGCCTCGGGGAGTCGCCAGGACCCGTATAGACTCCGCCCGAACCACTCAGACCGTCAGCCACCGGACCTCCTCCGGCGAGGCTATCATGCATGGGCTCTGCTGGGGTTGCAGTGCCTATTGCAAGGGTTACTCCTGCGAAAGCCGTGGCTTGAATTTGGCATCGCTGGCGATTACGGGGTCATTGTAGCTAGTGGGAGTAGTTACAGACTAATAAGGAGGAGCGGGTCTCGTTACCGTCCACGCCGACACTCCAAAGATAAACTGCCCGCCTTTGAACGTAAGTGACATGCAGCCTACGAAGCACCCGCTCGCCCGGATGTAAAGATGGTCAAGCAAAGTACGCACGGTTGGTGCGATCGGGTCAGCGTAGATATTTCCGTTGCCGGTGTAAGGGTTGCTTGCGCAGCTGCTGGTGCTTATTCCCATCAGAACCTGGCAGGCGAAATCCCAGGGCCCGTCCGGCAGATGGCGACGTGGCCGAGATCCTCAAAATCATGGCAAGCTCAGCGGGCGTGAACTTCGTGGAGCTTTACAAGGTCTACGAGATCATCCGGCACGCCGGCGGCCTAGACGCCGCGATGCAGGCCGCAGGCATATCGAAGAACATCGTTTCCCGATTCACGCGGACCGCTAATCACCAGGCCGCAAGTGGCGAGATCGCGAGACATGCCCGGAGCTCAGAAGTACCTCCGGCCAACCCAATGCCCATCGAAGAAGCCAGGGCCCTCATCGGCAGGCTGGCGGGCGCATGGGCTGGCATGCCTTAGCGGGATGCCATGGCCTCGCGAACGCGCCGGGCCACGGCCCATCCACTCGGCGGACCTCGCC
>JBARKD010000716.1:0-11802 GCA_049800615.1 Acidobacteriaceae bacterium
AACCTTCCGTCTTCCAGTGTCTGTCTGGAAACAAATGATGGAGATGCACTTTCCCAACACTTCCTGGTTATGCCTGCGGCGGGATGTGTTCGAACAACTCTACGACTATAAGGTTCGGCACGGTATCCCGACATGGGAAGAGGCCATCAGCCGGGCGTTGGCGGCAGACGAGGTCAAGGCATGAACTTTGCAAGCGTGGAGAAGATTGCCTCATCCGTACTGTACGAGGGGTACATTCTCTATCCCTACAGAGCGACGGCTATCAAGAATCGGCAGCGATGGAATTTTGGGACGCTGTATCCGCGAGTGTATGCGCAGGCGCAGCGGCCTGAGGAGCCGTTCCGCCTGGTCGCTGAATGTTTGGTGTTGGCTGGGCGCGAGGCCACGCTCGACATGAGACTGCGATGCCTGCAGCTTCTCCGGCAACCGGATCCGGTCCCGGTTCTTACCGATCCGTCGCTGGCGTGGGATGAGGCTGTGGAACGCACAGTGGAGCAAGCGAACCTTCGTATCCATGACCTTCCCGCTTCCCCGCTCCCGGTAACGGTTGCCAGCGAAGATCTACAAATTACGTTGAGCATTACCGGGCGGATGTGCGAGGACGGGACTTCGAGGTTGCGCCTTGAGGTGCAGAACACGACGCCTATGGCAAAGGGCACGGAGGCAAAACGCGAGGATGCGCTGCCGCTCTCCTGCGTCTCGGCGCACTTGCTGCTGGGCGTGACGGGGGGAGAATTTATCTCCATGCTCGATCCGCCGAAGACTTATCGAGCCTCGGTTGCTGCGTGTCGCAGCGAAGGCGTGTTCCCGGTGTTGGCCGGCGAGGAGCCTGACCGGGGAATTCTATTCTGCTCGCCGATCATCCTGTACGACTATCCCAAGATCGCGCCGGAGAGCGAGGGTGACTTCTTCGACGCTACCGAGATGGATGAGATGTTGATGTTGCGCGTGCTGACCCTCACCGACGATGAGAAGCACGAGATGCAGAAGGTCGATCCTCGCGCGCGGCGAATTCTGGAAAGGACCGAGGCGCTGACAGAAGACGCTATGCTCAAGGCACATGGCGTCATCCGCGGACTGCGGGACATTCGGGGGAATGCGTCATGACCGGCGACTGGAACCCTTTTGAAGAAGTGAAGGCTCCCCCCGCGAGCGTGCGCGTCCTGGGGGTCGAGCTGCGGGTGGGAGACCGGGTACGTCTTTGCCCGCAAAAGCAAGCTGACATCATGGACATGGCTTTGGCGGGGAAAGCCGCGGTGATTGAGGCGCTGGAACAGGATTTCGAAGACAACGTTCAGCTTGCCGTGGTGCTCGACGATGACCCGGGGCGGGAATTCGGCATGATGCGCCAGCCGGGGCATCGCTTTTTTTTCTCGGCGGACGAAGTGGAGCCATTATGAGCGGGAAGATCCTGGTGGCGTGCGTGGGAAACATTTTCCTCGGCGACGATGCGTTCGGGGTGGAAGTCGCGCAGGCCCTGGGTAAGCGGGAGTTGCCGGAAAGCGTAAGCGTGAAAGATTTTGGGATCCGCGGCCTGGATCTGGCGTATGCTCTGCTCGATCCGTGGGAGATGGTGATCCTGGTCGACGCCCTGCCGCGTGGGCAAGCGGCGGGCACGCTCTATGTGCTGGAGCCGACTCTCACATTTAGCGAAGCGGCGGAAATCAATCCGCACGGGATGGATCCGGTGCGAGTATTGAATCTGGCGGCCTCGATGGGTACGATCTCCGCGAAAGTGCTGGTCGTAGGCTGCGAGCCAGAGGACTTCGGAGATGAGTTTGAAGGGCGGATGGGGCTATCTGCGCCAGTGCGGGCTCGAGTGGAAGAAGCGGCTAACCTGGTGATGGAGCAGGTGGCCAATAGCAAATTGATATCCATGCAGTTACAAACGGTGGAAAGGTGAAGCGATGAATTCGAAACTAGTTCTTGGCGCACTCGGTTTGATATTGATCGGCCTGGCGATTACGGTAGCTCCGGACCTGCAGCGCTACCTCAGGATTCGCGCGATGTAGGCAAAGCATGCATGAGCTTTCGATTGCGATCAGCATGATCGACCAGATTGTGGAGGAGCGGGAAAGCCGCGGCGGGCTCGAGATCGAGGCCGTTCATTTGAAGTTAGGGGTGTTCTCCGGAGTAGACAAAGAGGCCCTGTTGTTCGCGTATGGGCTTGCTTGCGAAGGCTCGCCTCTCGAGGGCTCCCGGCTGGTGATCGAAAGCATTCCCCTGGTGATCTACTGCGAAGCCTGCCGGAAAGAGCGGGTTCCTCCCTCGCTTTATGAGATCGGCTGCCCGGAATGTGGAACGCCGAGCCAGAAGATCGTGAGCGGACGTGAGATTGAGGTGGCTTTCCTGGAGCTTGCATGAGCACACGGATGGTAGAAGTCCGGGCAAAGGTCATGAAGCAGAACGATCTTTTGGCGCGTGCCCTGCGGGAGCGTTTTCGCCAGGAAGGGACCTGCGTCGTGAGCCTGGTTTCGAGTCCCGGCTCGGGCAAGACAGCTTTCCTCGAAAAGTTGTTGGCGGGACTCGCGCGAGATTTTCGTGTGGCCGCCCTCGTAGGGGATCTGGCCACGGAGAATGACGCGGCACGGCTGCGGCGGGCTACGCCCGATGTCCGGCAGATCAATACGGGAACCGTCTGCCACCTGGATGCGCAAATGGTGGAGAAGGCGCTGGACGGGTGGCGCCTGGACAAGCTCGATTTCTTGTTCATCGAAAACGTGGGGAATTTGGTTTGTCCCTCGAGTTATGACTTAGGGGAGGATCTGCGGTTGGTGCTGCTGTCAGCCACCGAAGGCGAGGATAAACCGCTGAAGTATCCAACCATTTTCAACAGCTCCGATGTGGCCATCATCACCAAGATGGACATGGCTGAGGCAGCAGAATTTGATTTAGCCGCTGCGCGGCACAATATCGATAGCGTTCGACCCGGCATGAAGGTATTGGAAGTTTCATCCAAGACGGGAGTCGGCATGGAGGCGGTGTTCGCCTTGGTTCAGGCGCAGCTTGCGGCGGCGCGTTGCTCGCAGGGTGCGGTGATCGGGTAGGTAATTTGCCACAAGCACGTCGACGCTCGGAAGGGCCGGGACTGCGTAATAAACTCAGGCTATGACAGTGACGCCTGATCCGAACCAGAAGCTTCAGACCATCAGCATCCACTCCGGCCGGCATGTAGACCCGGCTACCGGCTCCGTTACGGCGCCTCTCTATACATCCACAACGTTTGAGCGGGATCCCAACGGAGAGTTCTCACGGCATTTCTTCTACAGCCGGATCGACAACCCCAATCGCCATTCGCTGGAACAATGCCTGGCCGAGCTTGAAGGCGGTGTGGAAGCGGTTGCGTTTGGAACGGGGATGGCGGCAAGCCTGGCGGTATTTCAGGCGCTTGCACCAGGCGACCACGCCGTTCTCCACCGCGACTTGTACTTCGGGGTGCGCGAGTTGGTCACAAGTATCTTTTCCCGATGGGGCCTTAAACATACCTTTGTCGATATGCGGAACGGCGAAGAGCTTCGCCAGGCGTGCCGGCCGGAAACCAGGCTTTTGTGGCTGGAGACACCGACCAATCCGCTGATTGAGGTGGTGGCGATCGAGCCGGTAGTGGAACTGGCGCGGAGCCTCAAGATTCCCCTGGTTTGTGAGAACACTTTCGCCACGCCGGTGCTGCAAAATCCGCTGCAAATGGGCGCAGATATGGTGGTGGTCGCCCTGACCAAGTACATCGCAGGACACTCCGATGCCCTGGGGGGCGCGGTAATCTTCGGCGAGAAATCGGAGTTGACGTCGCGCATTAAAGATTTCCAGCGGGTTGGGGGCGCCGTGCTTTCGCCTTTTGACTGCTGGCTGATCCTGCGTGGAGCGCAGACGCTCGTGCCACGGGTCCGGCTGCACTGCGAGAATGCGCGGCGGGTGGCAGAATTTCTTTCCACGCATCCTGGTGTTTCCGCGGTTCATTATCCCGGCCTGCCGACGGACCCCGGACATACGATTGCGAAAAAGCAGATGCGGGACTTTGGGGGAATGCTTTCCTTTGAAATCCGAGGAGGACGGGAGGAAGCCTTCGCGATGACGTCACGGCTGAAGCTGATCACGCGTGCGACCAGCCTGGGCGGCACACATAGCCTGATCGAGCATCGGGCCTCCATCGAGGGAGTTTTTTCGCGGTCGCCGGAGTCGCTGTTGCGCTTTTCCGTGGGCCTGGAAGGAGCGGAGGATATTATCGCCGACCTGGACCAGGCGCTTCGCGGGTCGATCCTTGGCTAAGCGCTCAGGCTGGACGTAGGATGGTAGGCGTTCCAAAGGGGGAGATATGACGCGCAAGCTGACCATGGCCCAGGCTGTCGTTCAGTTTCTGAAGGCCCAATACGTCTCACGGGATGGAAAAGAACAGCGCTTCTTTGGCGGATGCCTGGGTATCTTCGGGCACGGCAATGTTGCCGGCATTGGAGAGGCTCTGCAGCAGAATCCGGATTTCCCCTACTACTTATTTCGCAATGAACAGGGCATGGTTCACGCCGCGGCTGGCTTCGCCAAGATGAGCAACCGCCTGGGCACGCTGGTGTGTACCTCTTCGATCGGCCCTGGGGCAACGAACATGGTCACGGGAGCGGCCCTGGCGACCATCAACCGGATTCCGGTGTTGCTGCTGCCGGGCGACATCTTTGCGCGGCGCAATGTGGCGCCGGTTCTACAGCAATTGGAGTCGACCTCGAGCCAGGATATCTCGGTCAACGATTGTTTTCGGCCTGTCTCTCGTTATTGGGATCGAATTCAGCGGCCGGAACAGATTTTAACCGCATTGCCGGAGGCCATGCGGGTATTGACCTCGCCGGCGGAAACGGGGGCCGTGACACTGGCTCTGCCGCAGGATGTGCAGACCGAAGCTTATGAATATCCTGAAGAATTTTTTGCCCGGCGGGTCTGGACCATCGGCCGCGCCAGAGCAGATCGGGGATTGCTCAAGCAGGCCGCGGAGTGGATACAGTCTTCTCAACGGCCGCTCATCATTGCCGGCGGCGGGGTGATTTACGGCGAGGCCACGGAGGCGCTCGCGCGCTTTGCGCGGCGCACGGGGATTCCTGTAGGCGAGACGCAAGCGGGAAAAGGCGCGCTTCATGCCGATCATCCGCAACTGGCAGGCGCCATGGGAGTGACGGGAACGTCGGCAGCCAATCTGCTGGCCGAGGATGCGGATTTAGTGATCGCCGTGGGAACGCGGCTGGGGGATTTCACCACGGCATCGAAAACCGCGTTTCAGAATCCCGCGGTACGGTTTGTCAATATCAATGTGGCCGAGTTCGACGCCTTCAAACATGCTGCGCTGCCGTTGACGGGGGATGCCCTGGTCACGCTGGAAGAGCTGGAGCGCGAACTGTCGTTGTGGCAAATACCGCAGTCCTACGCGAGCCTGGTTGGCCATTTGCGCGCCGCCTGGCGGGAAGAAGAGGATCGCATCTTCGCGCGGCGGCACGGGCCGCCGCTCAGCCAGGGAGAGGTGATCGGTCTGCTCAATGCGACCCTGGGCCCGCGTGACGTGATTGTGAATGCCGCGGGAAGCCTGCCGGGCGATCTGCATAAGCTCTGGCGGGCAAGGGACCCGAAGAGCTACCACATGGACTATGGGTATTCGTGCATGGGATACGAGGTCGCCGGCGGCCTTGGGGTCAAGATGGCGGATCCGAGCCGCGAAGTGTATGTGCTGGTCGGCGACGGATCGTATCTCATGATGGCGCAGGAAATCGTCACCAGCCTGCAAGAGAAGATCAAACTCAATATCGTGTTATTCGATAATCATGGATTCTCGAGCATCGGAGGCCTGAGCCGCGCGTGTGGGAGCGGAGGGTTCGGAACGGAGTACCGCTATCGCGAAGCAGGGCTTACCGGGCCGGTCATTTACACGGATTTTGCGGCGAATGCCGCCAGCCTGGGAGCCTACACCGTGACGGCGCGCAGCTACGATGAGTTGGGAGCGGCTCTGGCAGATACACGGCGTCAGACGCGCACGTCGGTGGTTGTGGTCGAAACGGATTACCACGATCGCGTGCCGGGTTATCACTCGTGGTGGGATGTGCCGATTGCGGAAGTATCCGAGAACCAAGCGGTGCGGGATGCGCGCGCGGCTTATGTGGAAGCGGTCAAGAAGGAGCGGTTCTTCTGGCCCGCGGGGGTCGGGGTTGAGGTTGGAGAGAAGGAAAAGCTGAAGGTCGAGTCGGCGTCCAGATAGCGGACGCCGGGTGGCCCATCCTTCGCGTTCCTTGCGAAGGGTGGGATTCTTCGGACGTCTTTGTGGCGCGGCAGTTTGCCCATTTAGCCACCGCTCCAAATGGAAACGCAAGCCTCCCCTTTGTCATTCCGAGCGAAGCCGAGGAATCTGCAGTTTGCCTAATCACCCACAGAATTGTCTTCCCGAAACGCACGGAGAACCGGCGAGTCAGCGCACTGCAACCACTTCGACCGAGTAGTCAGCTTCCCCGGCTATGTGGCGGCCACGAAGCAGAAACTCGAAGTCGTGGAGATCCGGGCGCTGCAGTTCCGCAGAAATCGCCGGGGGCAACCGGCCATGAAGCAACAAGCGAGTGGCAGCATCATTGGCTTGCATATCGGCGCCATTGATCATCAGGATGTAACCACTATGCGAAGGATTCTGCGTGAAGGCGACATCGACATAACCAACGCTTTGCCCGGAATAGACGTTTTCGTAGCGCGCCTGCTCTCCAGACAGAGGATGAAGATTTTCGAAGCAATGCATGTGGGTGGCCAAGTCATCCACATGGCGGAAATTAGTCCGATCGACAAACAGCGAGACCCAGGGATTGCTGTTCGGGCCGCCGATTAGAATGCTATTGCCTTCGCTTAGATCCTGAGCGTGCAGGTCGCGCGCGTAGCGCAGGTGCGCACTCACCCCGCCTGGCTGCAGCGTTTGCAGGAAATCCACGCCACTCATGGCTTCGGTCATACTGGTAGTCCGGTAGATCCCGAGATCGAAAATGAGGTGACGCATCAGGGGGTTTTTGATGCTTGCCGCCTGCGGCTGAGGAAAATCCCCGCTGACGTAGTCAGCCACAGAGACATCTCGGCCCAAAACATTCTGAATCATGACTAACGATGTGTCGGGCAACACAATCGTTACATTTCCTTCGGCCTGGGCAAGAAAGTGAACGAAGGGGTTGAGTGGAGCAGCGGCCGGCCCTTTGGGCCTGGCGAACTGACCGCGCAGAACCAACGCCGCCCATACAATGAAAGCGACATTCAAGAGAACTACCGCCGCGGTGCCCCAGCTTTTCCACCAGGACCCCGGTCGCTCTGTCTGGGCCGGTAGAAATCCTGGCCCCTGTGTTTGCCTGGTCGCTGAAGCAGGCTCCCCTTTCCCAGGCTCGGAGATTGGCGGAGCCATGGCGTGGAGCGGCGCGGGGCTGAAGACAGGAATGTAGTTCCCTCTCGGGATACTCAGAACAAGCGGCTCGTCTTTACCCTGCGCGTCGAAGTAATGATCCAACTTGCGCCGCAGATGGCTGAACTGAGCGCGAACAATATTGTCGGTCGCTGGATCAAAATCATTCGGCCGGTCGAGGACGTTGCAAGCGATCTCGACCTCGCTCAAGCCATCTTTGGGGCGAAGGATGGCTGCCTTCGCTGCATAGCGCAGGATTTTTCGCAGCTGGGTGGCCCGCTGGAAGCCCTCGCTTTCGAGAATGCGCTCGATGAGCGCCCACCGGTTGTCAGCCCTGAGTAGGTCCTCTTCTCTTTCGAGCTCAGTCTCCGTTTGACCTTTCACAGCCATGGCCAGGTCTTGAGGTCCTGAATACGGTTTGGCAAAAGCAGGAGAGCTTTCGCGTTGTGGTACCGGCGCTCTTCAGAAGCGGCTAAATCCTAGCATGGAAAGATTCTTTACGTAAAGGGAGCGGTTAGCACACATGCATACACTTGCTTTCTGCATACGCGCTTGAGCAGCATTCCGTTCGTCTGGTTTTTCGCCGGGACGAGACCCGGACAGCGTTCATGAAATGACTGCCACCAGATTTCAGACGGCGGCAACCTCAGCCAAGTACCAACCTCTAGGAGGACCATTATGAGTCTGCGAGACGGCATAGCAACGAAATCCCTGTCCATCGTAATCGGCCTGCTGCTGATCATAATTCTTGCCTCGAGCCCAGTTTCGGCGCAGGTGAAGTCCAGCGCCATCACAGGGATTGTCACTGACCGAAGCGGGGCAATCGTTGCGAATGCCTCGGTCACGGTGACCGATGACGACACGGGCGCTGTCACAAGCGCCGCCACCACAGATAAAGGAGACTACACGGTTCCCTACCTGCCGGCCGGGCACTACACGCTGACCGTCAAAATGAGCGGATTTGAGACCTACCAAAAGACCGGCATCGCCATGGGCAGCTCGACGACTGTGCGAGAGGACGTTCTGTTGGCGCCGGGCAGTGTGAGCTCCACGGTGGTGGTGCAGGCAGAGGCTGCAACCCTGCAGACGGAGAGCCCGACGGTGCAGGGATCGGTAGACCAACACCTGATTGCCTATCTTCCAAACATCAACAATAACCCGCTGTACTATGCCACGCTGCAGGCGGGCGTGGTGCCGGACCCGAATGTATACAACAGCCAGGCGCTGGGTGTGGGATTCACCGACCGGCAGTCGATGTCGCAGTTGCGTGTCAACGGCGGCGAGTTGGGCACCAACGATATTCTGCTGGACGGGCTCTCCGTCCAGGGCGCTGCGTGGCATGAAACCGCCGTGGTTCCGAATCCTGACGCGCTCGAAGAAGTACGCGTCATGACCAATACCTTCACCGCGGATGTGGGCAACGCGCAGGGGCTGGTCTCCATGACGACCAGGAGCGGAACCAACGTGTTCCACGGAGACCTGAATTACCGGATACGCAACGAAATGCTGAACGCCAACGGTCTGTATAACAACGCGCACGACATTCCGCGCGCGAAGTACCGGCTGGACGAAGGAGGAGGCAGCGTCGGCGGCCCGGTGATCATTCCCAAGCTGTTCGACGGGAAAGACAAGCTGTTTTTCTTCGTGTCGTTCCTGCGGCTTACCCACGCGAGCCCCGATACCTTCCTGGGAAAGGTCCCGAGCCTTTTAGAGCGCCAGGGCGACTTCAGTCAGACGATGATCCCGGACGTCAACGGCAACCCGGTGCCGGTGCATATTTACAATCCGTTCACGGCGACGCCGTACCAGGGCAGCAACACCATCTTCCAGCGGCAGATCTATCCGGGAGCGGTGGTCACCGATCCGAGCCCATATGGGCTGAAGCTGCTGCAAGGATACCCGGCGCCGAATCACACCCCCAGCGACGCATTCGACGACAACAATTACACTTTCTCGGGCACCACGCCGGAGGTGCGCAATAGCTTCAACGGCAGGATCGACTATCGGATCGGGGCGCGACAATCCATTTATGCGACGGGAGGCGTTTCCACGGGTTCGAACACGCCGCCCAACCAGTGGGGAAATAGTCCATTTGTGAATATGAACTGGCCTGGTCTGACAACCGACGACAATCCCTATGGCGCAATCGGTGACACCATCACGCTCAATCCGACCACGGTCATCGACTTGCGCTACGGGGTCACGCACATTCACACACAATCGCGGATTCCGGCCGGAACCGGATTTAATTACTCGGATTACGGGATGCCCACCGCGGTACAAGCCCTGGCCGTGTTGCCCGGGACTGCGCCTTCGATCGGAAACTTCAACGCCACGGACAATGCCAGCCACGCGAATTACAGCAATCTGAACAACGATGAGTGGGATCGCAAACTGGAAGCGCAGTTGAACCACTCGGTCACGGGCAGCATCACCAAGGTGCGGGGCAAGTGGACATGGAAGGGCGGAGCCGAATATCGCGTTTATCTGGGGAACTGGACCGATCTGCAACTGGCGACGCCATCGCTGGGCATTTTTGGGGGAGCGTCGAGTGTCGGCGAATTCTCCCAGATCAACGGAGCCAATTCGAGCCAGATCACCAACCCTGCCGATGCCGGCATTGATGCAGCCGCGGTGGCAACTGGAGTTCTGGGATGGACGATGCCCAGTGGAACGTCGCCCAAGGTCGCCCTGGCGGCCAAGTACGTGGCGTTTTACACGCAAAACAGCTGGAAGGCCAGCCCCAAGCTGACCCTCAATCTTGGGCTGCGCTATGAGGTGCAACCGGGCCCGACGGAGCGTTATAACCGGATGTCCAGCCTCAACCTGAAGGCGGCGAATCCGTTTGCCTCCGGAGTCAACAGCGGTAACCCGGAAGGAGGCCTGGGCTTGTTGACCTTCCCAGGCGTAGGCGGCTACAGCCGCAACCTGTACCAGACGAACTGGAATAATGTGTCGCCGCGGCTCGGCGCGGCCTACCAATTCGACAGCATGACGGTGGTGCGCGGCGGCTACGGCCGCATCTATATGCCCACCAATACAGGTTTCAATGCCAACGGACTGGTTTACGGCACGGGTCCCTTTTCACCGGGGGCCAACGCCAATCCGTTCGGCCTTTCACCTAACGGCCTGCCGGTCGGAACCTTCGACCAACAGCAAAACACGATTCTCATTCCAGCGGCTGGCGCCAACCAGGTACCAGCGGTCTATGGAGCCAACAGTGCGGGCGTCGACGTCTTCAACCGGTACGACTACAAGACCGGCTATACCGACCAGTGGAACTTCGCGATCGAGCGTCGTCTGGGTGATCAATGGATTGCTTCGGTTGCCTATATCGGATCGCACGGCTCGAATCTTCCCTGGCGAGGCTTTCCGACCAACGGGGTCTGGAATGTTCCGGACTCGACCTTGCAATCCTGGCGCAACACCTGGGTTGCTTCCAATGGGGTCACGGACCCATCGCAGGTGCAGGTGCCCAATCCTATGCCGAGTTTGATCGGCAAAGCGAGCGGGGGCAGCGGGCAAGCCACCATCAGCGCGATGCAAGCGCAGGAGTCTTACATCGCCCTACTGGGGCAAACCAATCTGGTAAGCAAGGGAACGATGAATTACAACGCTCTTCAAATTGAAGGGGAGCATCCTCTCACCCACGGCCTGCTGCTGAGGCTCAACTACGTCTGGTCGAAGTCAATCGGGGTGACAGGAGGTCCGTGGAGCGAGAGCTACGCTGAATCCCAGGCCGGAGGAACCAGCGCCGAGGGAAACGGCGCGGGAGTCGATTACCGCAACCTGAACAACAACTACAGCCTACTGGCGCAGGATATTCCCAACCGGTTTGTGGCGGCAATCTCTTACGCGCTGCCGACGGGAAAAGGAGCGGCGCTTGATCCCGGCAATCGCGTGGCCCGGGCAATCGTCGGCGATTGGGAACTCGCCTCCGCGGTGACGCTACAAAGCGGAGTGCCTTTCGGCCCCAACTGCGGAGGCCCCATCAACGGACGCTGCAACCTGGTGCCCGGAGAAGCGATTGAAGTGCCCAAGAACCTGCAGCACTGGTACGACGGCAACACCAGCGTAACGCTGCCTGATGGGCGCACGATCACGCCGGCTGCGTTTACCTATCTGCGCTGGAATCCGGATCGCTACAGCCAGCCCGTTGTGCAGCTTCCGGACGGGACGTACCAGGTCGATCAATACACTGAAGGAACCACATCTATGAGCATGGGCAACCTGCGGTCTCCTGGATTTTCGAATACGAACCTGTCGATCACGCGGAGATTCAACCTGGGAGAAAAGCTTCGCCTGGAATTCCATGCTGACGCCACCAATGCCTGGAACCAGACGAATATCCTTGCCAACTCGGTGAATAACGGGGTGAGCTCGGTGCTCAGTGTGGATAGCTCGAACAA
>JBARKD010000717.1:0-2198 GCA_049800615.1 Acidobacteriaceae bacterium
GCTCACCCTCGTTTTGGTTCTAGCACCCGGAGCAGGTTTTTCGCAAGCAAGCCAGGAGACTGGCGCCCTGACGGTAAGTGGCCACCCCGGAGAGGTGCCGGTCACGCTGATAAACGGCCGGCCTTACGTCGCCGTCGACGCACTTGCGCGGTTAATGAATGGTTCTCTCGGGTATCGGGGCCGCCAGATCACGTTGACGTTACCTGGGACGACGGCCGCTAACCATGCTCTTCCTCCCGCTGGCAAATCTGGGAATCCGGCATTCTCCGGAGATTTTCTGAAAGCAACCATCGAAACCTTGAGCGACATCAGGGAATGGCGAAGCGCGCTTCTCACTGCCGTTGAGTACGGCTTCAAAATCACGGACACTTTGTTGGACGATTACCAAGCGCCGGCCGCCAAGAATCTTCGCTTGGCATCCGTAGCCGCCACGACCGATTCTGATCGCAATGCGCTTCGATTGTTGGCCAAGGAATTCGACCATATGCAAGAACTGAGCGCCAGGATTTCGAAGGCTCGCAAGAACCTGAGCTACATCTCCACAGATTCATTAAAGAAGGATCCGTTAGACCAGAAAATTCTGAAGTGCGCGCGCTCCCTGGCCGCAATGGCCGCCAACGGCGAGTTTCAGGATGATGGTTCGTGCCGTTGAATCGGGTGTGTGATTTTGAGCTGTCCCTGGGCTGGTTCGTTGTTTCCAAAGCCTAAGAACACAGGCCATCCTGCCTCAGCAGATAGCCTGTGTTCCTAAGGTATCGCTTCAGGGAAGGTTGTAACGCACCTGCCCGAAAAGCATGTGCGCATGTGCTGAGTTCGGACCGGTTCATGCGACCCACGGATAAAGCCAAGCGTACGCATATTGCACGCCCCACTGCATAGAACCGATGTTCTCGTATTTCCAGAACACTCGCGAATAGCCGGTAGTGGCCTCTTCGATCAACCGGTCCGCATTTGTATTCGCTCCCGGATAACCAAATCCGACACAGCATGTCCCATTGCTGTTCAAGGTCGCATTCTTCTCCGCGTAGAGGCCACTGTAGTAAAAGTAGAGTCCGGTGATTTTGCTGGGCGTAATCTCAAACCCACTAACCCAGGAGTAGGAGTGGATGGGTGAGATGCTACCGTTAGCCTTCACGACTACATCCGGAGCCAGACCTCCAATGTAGCGACCTGCTCCATCACTGGCAAACCCATCCAGCACCAGCCGGGTGCCTTTAAGCACATCCACGTTGAAGTTGGCGCCCATGCCTGAACCGAAGGCATAGTCCTTGCCAGAGACCTGCGTCCCGCTCCAACTGCGGAAGGTGCGCATCACCGCACCAACATCGAAGTGAACAGCCCGATCGGACTTCCCGTCAAAGGACCCTTTGACCACAAAATCGGGTGTCATGTTTGGCACGTTGAGCTCGTTAGCCCCGGTGTTGTACTGGGTAGGCAGGATGCCGCTAAGAGCGCTTGGGAAGACGACATTATTGCCGACTTGCTGCTCGGGGTTTTCCGCTGAGAAACCGAACGCCGCCTGCTTCGACGCGTGATAGACCACTCTGAATTGAGGGTAACGGCCCCATACCAGGCCGGCGACGTAGTTGAAATCTACCGCGTGCGTGGTGGCTACATCGCCCGGCCAAGGCAGGATATCCTTCTTAGTCGGAGTCATGAGCGTGAACAACTGGCCGCCGGTCAGCTCCCACTTACCCCTTTCCCAGTCAAACCATGCCTGGCGAATCCGGAAGGTGTAGCCCGATAGGGTGACGGCGACATTACCGGCGTTCGGCCCGCCGCCAAAGTCCATCTCGAAATATCCGGCCGCGTTGCTTGATTTCAGGGCAGTGTCCACGCGCAGTGCAAGGCGCGTAGTCTGCGACGACACACGAAACTCGCTTGTATCCCCGGGAACCGTGTTGTCGAAGGGGAGGTTGGCAAAATTGGTAGCTATATTTCCCCCGGAGCTGCTGGAGCGCCACACCGTGTTCATGGCTGCATATCCGAGCAGCCGGATCTTCGCCGGGCCCAGCTGCAGTGCGGGTGTGTTAGGAGTGATATCGGCGATTTCGGGCCCACGTTGCAACTCCTCTCCTATCTTCTCCTGCTCCGCCAAAGGCGGCTCTTGGCCGATGGGAGTTGCGTGACTATTCGAAGCCTGCGTCTGTGTGGCAGGCGCCATAGGGTCATTCGCGTTCCATGTTGTCGCGGTTGGA
>JBARKD010000718.1:0-2256 GCA_049800615.1 Acidobacteriaceae bacterium
GCCGTGCAGGACCTGGAACATATCCAGGCTGGCCCGGGTGGCGGCGCCATCCGTGCCGAAGCCAATCCGAATGCCCCGGCGCATCATCTCGAGGACCCGTGGACGGCCCATACGGTAATTGTTCAGCGCGCAGTGGCAGGCAGAAACGTCGCGCTGGGCATACAGGTCAACCTCGTGCGAGCTGAGCAAAACGGAATGTGCCGCATGCACGTATTGATCCAGACATTGTGACTTTTCCAGGTATTCGGCCGGCCGTACGCCCCAGGAGGCAATGGCGTAGTCGACTTCGTAGGTGCCCTCGGCAAGATGGGTGTGGATCGGGGTGCGGAGAGAGCGAGACAGGTCGCGGATGCCCACCCGCAGCTCATCGCTATTGACCATGATCTGGCGGAGGGCCAACCAGGCGTTCACGCGAGGATGATCTTTCCAGCGCGACACCAGTTCTTCCGAGCGGCGCAGCGCTTCCGCGGTGGAGCAGCGCATATTTACCGGCAGGTCTTCTTCCGCGTCCATGATGGAGAGCGCGATGCGGCCGCGAATGCCGATTTCATCAGCGGCGCGGCCCATTTCATCGGCGAAGGGTCCGCCGGCCTCGAGAAAACAGGTCGTCCCGGAGCGAATCATGGCAGCGTAGGCAGCCAGGCCGCTGGCGTACACGTCCTCCGGAGTGAGACCGCTTTCGAAAGGAACCAGGTAGCGCTTCCACATGGGGTTGCGTAACTCACCGCGGCGCTGGATGGCCTGCAATTTGCCATGCAAAAACTGCTGCGCCGTGTGCACATGGCAGTCGATCAGGCCGGGCATGGCGATGGTATCCGGTGCGTGCAGCGTTTCTCGCGCTACGAAGAGAGCGCGTGCCTCGGTGGCCTGACCCAGCCATGTAATCTTGTTGCCGGTGACGGCGATGGCTCCATCCTGAAGGATGGTATCGGCGGGATCGAAGCAGACCACGTGACAACCGGTAATCAGCAGATCGGCCTGGCGGCGAGGTTCCGCGGTCATCAGGTTCGCTCCTTTGTTTGTGCTTCGATTTGCTTGTTAGTAGCGCGATAAGCCTCTTCGAGCAGGCTCATGTCGCGCAGACGCGCCGGCGGTGGAAGCGGCGGCCGGCCAGTGACGCGGGCTGTGGCATACATCGGTCCGGCGAAGGAATCTTCACTGAACCAGAAGGGAATCGACGCGCCGGGCGCTGTCTCGAGCGGAATCTGTAACCGGTTCAGTTTCGTCTGTTGCTCGAGGTCGAGGCCGAGGTCTGCTCCATAATACTCAACCGACAAACGGGCGCCATAAGCGGGGTCGGCAGCATTCACGGCGTGACCGCGCAGGAGCGCAGCAAGAAAGCGCACCAGTTCGCTGCGCCTATTTTGCAGTGTTTTGCGTTCGACGATTAGCAGCGAAGTGGAAACCCGGTAGCCCAGGTCGTAGAGCCGGGTCACACAAAAGTCGGCGCCCTGGCGCAGACCCATTCGTTCCAGCGTCTGCGGCTGATTGGTAACGAAGCAAAAATAGGCGTCGCCCGCGCCTCGGAGCAAGGGCTCGGGAGAAAACCCGACCGGCACCATGGAGTAATTCTCTTTGAGGTTGTTCAGGCGGAACAGGGCCTGCAATATGGCGCGTTCGTTCGGTCCCTGCACGAGAAAGCGCTTGTTCTCGAGGTCCGCAGGTGTATGCACGGGGTTTGCGGGAAGCGAGATCAGGCCGATGGGAGTGACGGGAAACAGGGAAGCGAGGATCACGAAATCGTTGCCCTGGAGGACGGCATCGCAAAAGGGCAGCCAGTCGGAGTCGCCAAAGTCCGCTTCGCGAGCGGAGATCTCGAGCACCGGCTGGGGTGCGTTCGGTCCACCGGGCAGGTACTGGAAACGCAATCCCGCATCGGCAATAAAGCGCCGGTCCAGGGCGACCCAGAGGTCGGCGTATTCCACATCCGGAATCCAGCCGAGCGCCATGGTAAGCTCGCCGGCGCGGCGATGCCGGCATCCTGTGAGTGCAGCTCCGGCTGCGAGAGTGCTCAATTCGACGAAGCGGCGGCGATCCAATCCTCTTCTTGCCTCTGCACATCGCAACGATCTGTCGAAAAACATCTCCACGAGAGGGCGGCTGAACAGCAGGTCCCTCCACTTCGCTCCCCCGGATTTCCCGTTGAGGTCAGTGGCGTTGGCGAGTCCCATGCGCCTTTCTTTAACGGAAAGGCGCACACGTGGACTTGTCCAGTTCAGCGTAACGGAAAATCCGGGTTCGCTTCGGTCGGGATGA
>JBARKD010000719.1:0-4360 GCA_049800615.1 Acidobacteriaceae bacterium
ATGCCGGCATGATGACCGAAGACCTGGAACCTCGCATGCACGTGGTTCCTGACGTAAGCGATTTTCCCAGGAGCGAGGTCATCATCCAGAAGAGCCATCGCTATCCCTTCGACCACCAGATCCGCCAGACCGGGGCGAAGCTGGTCGAAGTGGAGACGCGCGAGCAGATGATCGCCGCCATCAATCCCAAG
This sequence comes from Acidobacteriaceae bacterium, assembly GCA_049800615.1. GTDB lineage: Bacteria > Acidobacteriota > Terriglobia > Terriglobales > Acidobacteriaceae > PALSA-350. Next base: position 192 of record JBARKD010000719.1, read on the forward strand.
ACGGTGGCCATCCACTTCACCAACATCCTCTCCGATAAAGGGCAGGTCAGCGGTCCGGAAACCGTGGCCATCGCCCGCGCGCACAATATCTACACCTTCAACGATGCTTCGGCGGACGTGCCTCCGAAAGAACGCCTTTGGGAGTATCCCGCGGTCGGCTTCGACATGGTGACCTTCAGCGGGGGCAAGGACATTTGCGGGCCCCAGGCCTCGGGCATTTTGATCGGCAGGGAAGAGCTGATCCGGTACTCCCTGCTAAACATGAGCCCACAGGAGGACCGCATCGGCCGTTGTTGCAAGGTGGGCAAGGAGACGATCGTCGCCCTGCTCAAGGCACTCGAGATCTTCGTCAATCAGGACTACGACGCCACCCTGAAAATGTACGATGAGCGCGCCCAGGTCGTCAGCGATGCAATCAAAAAATACGGTGTCACCGCTCTCCCGCGGCAATTCAACCCGCAGGCCCTGGGCAATGTGACGCCGCACTATAGCTGGCAAATCGATCGCACGAAGCTCAACCTCACGGCGGCCGATGTTATGCAGAAGCTGGCCGAGACGCGGCCCATCGCCATCGGCAGCACGGGCGCCACGGCCGGCGGCATGCAGGGCCGTGATCCCAACGCGCCCGGCGGGGAAAATCACGCCCCCCGCCACCGCCGCCCCACCGACCCAAATACCTTCGGCTTTGCTGTCTGGCAGCTCAAGGAAGGTGAGGATAAACTGATCGCCGACCGTCTGGTCGAGATCTTCAGCGCCGCTCCGAAGGCTTAGCAGATGAGCTTCCGCTAGAAGAAAATGGACGGCAGCCATGCTCCGGACGGGTCGTTATAGAGTCCGCTGCTCATGAGAGTTAACGGCTGGACCACACGGAGGCCGTTCTTCAGGCACCAGCGAAATAAACCGCTATTGCGCGAAGGAACCATAATCCCCGGACCCGCAAACGACTCCGCCGTGGCGATCAGCGCTTGCAGGTCGAGATTTGTCTCACCGGTGGAATAGCCAAAGTATCCCAGGTGCGAGGTGTATCCGGTAACGCGCCCTCCGCGCTCCACCACCTGCGCAGTGCCGTGCTGGATTGCTTGCGCTAGTTCGACTCCGCGGTCGAATCCATGAACACGGCGCGATAGCGCATTGCATGCATCCTGGTCAGAGGGCTCGGCAGCCCGCACCATACACCCGGGCATACTGCGTTCGCGCGTCCGGCCCTGCATACAGGAAAGCGGCTCCCTAAGATCAAAGCCGAGCAACGTGTAGAGCGAGAGCGAGCGACCGTGGTAAGCAGCCTGTACCAGCCTCATACCGGCCGCGCCCCGCTGCTGGGCGTGGTTCATCACCGCCTGCATCAGCTTGCGGCCGACACCCAGGTTCTGTGTGCCGGGATCGACCGTGATTGGGCCGATGCCACGAATCACGCAACGTTCATCCAATACGTTGCTGCCCAGGATCCGGCCATCCGCTTCTGCGACGACGCAATAGAAATCCGGGTTGGAAAACAGCATGGAATACAGCCGGGTGGTTGCCTCGGGCTCTGGGAAGTCGGAGGGAAAACCATGCTCCGCGCTGATTGCAGAGAATGCGGCATAGCAAATTCGCCCACAATCAGCGCTATCTTCGGCGCGAGCGGTGCGAATCACCACATCAGGCTGCACATTCATTATGAAACCGTCCTTGTTCCTCTTCCGGACTTGCCGGCAGACATGTAGTGGCTAATATACGCGACCCTTATATCTGGGCCCACATTCGGGTTCCCCGGGTCTTCTAGGCTCTTCTCCCAAATCTCTGTAGAGCGGTAAATGAACGCACGGTTAAATATCCCTCCGGACGTTAAATGTGCATTACAGCCTTAAAGCCTTAAGCTTCAGTTAAGGTTCGCGCCTGTATGACCACAGAGGCTCCTGCGGAACTGTTTCGCCCCCAGCAGGAGCGTTTGCAGCGGGCCTTACCAAATTTTCATTGATACGAAATTTGAGAGGTCAGCCGCGCCTAGTAACCCTGATTGCCGGAGGTTCTAATGAAATCAGCAATCGCTGTACTTTCTATGGTGGCTGCGTGTTCGGCAGCCTCTGCAGTTGCTCAGGACAGTAGCGCAAGCGGATCCATCAAGCGAGTTCTTCTGGTCAGCATCGACGGAATGCATGCTGCGGATTTTAAGAACTGTGCGAATGGGATCAGCACAGTGAACAATGGTGAGCCGTACTGCCCGGCGCTGGCGGCGCTGGGTAAAACCGGCGTCAATTATGTGGCGGCGAGCACACCCAAGCCTTCCGACTCGTTCCCCGGCCTGACAACGATCATGACCGGCGGTAGCCCGGCTTTGACCGGCGTTTATTACGACGTGGCGTACTCGCGTAACTACGACGCACCTACCATCACGACGGGCAATGGCCTTGCCGGGGGACCATGCACGCCCTACGCTGCTCCGACCGGTACCACCACGGAATACGAGGAGGGCATCGACTTCGATAAGACCAAGCTGAACGGGGGCGCTCCAGGCGCATCCCTGACCGACGGCGGTCTCAATTCCATCGATCCCAAGAAGCTGGTGCGCGACCCCAACAACGGTTGCAGTCCCGTTTATCCCTGGAACTTCGTTCGCGCCAACACCATCGTAAGCGTGATTCACCAGGCGGGCGGATTTACCGCGTGGTCCGATAAGCACCCCGCTTATTCCTCGGTAGCCAGCGGATTGGGCCCGTTGGCGTTGGATGACTTCTATGCGCCGGAGATCAACTCGAACGTCGTAGGTCTGCCCGGAGTATCGACACCCACCGGTATCAACTGTATGGTTGTTCCCGATCCCAGTTCCGACGTGACCGCCTGGACAAACAGCTTCCAGAATATTCAATGCTATGACCAGCTCAAGGTGAACGCAGTCCTGAACTGGATCAACGGCAAGGATCACCTCGGCAACAAGAGCGCCACGGTGCCGACGATCTTCGGCATGAACTTTCAGGCCGTCAGCGTGGGCCAGAAGCTGATTGAGTCCAGCAACAGCACCACCGGTGGGTACCTGGATGCTGCAGGAACACCGACCGCGGCGCTGCTGGGAGAAATCAAGTTCGTCGACGATTCGATCGGCGCATGGGTCAGTGCATTGAAGTCGCAGGGACTCTACGATTCGACGCTGATTGTGATCACGGCCAAGCACGGCCAGTCGCCGATCGATTCCAGCCGCTATGTCTCCCAGCTCATCAACGGCACTTCACCGGTTACCTTGCTCTCGAATGCGGGCTACATTCCGTACTCCGAATCCACCAACAACCCCACCGGTATCGGACCGACGGAAGACGATGTTTCGCTGATCTGGCTGAACAGCTCTGCGAATACAGAAGCCAGCGTGAAGATTCTGGAAGACAATGCTTCCGCGACCGGTATTGCGTTGGGGCAGATCTATTACGGACCGACGCTGAGTCTCAACTTTAACGATCCAACCGTTGATCCGCGCACGCCCGACATCATCGTGACGCCAAACGTCGGCGTGACTTATTCGGGAAGCAAGGCGAAGCTGGCCGAACATGGCGGGTTCGCGCACGATGACACAAACGTGATGCTGCTGGTGTCGAATCCATCTTTCCGTCCCAGGACGGTCCAGGCAGGAGTGGGAACCGCGCAGGTGGCTCCGACGATTCTCAAGGCTTTGGGCATCAGCCCGTCACAATTATTGGCGGTCCGCGTCGAAGGCACGGCCGTGCTTCCGGGTCTGCCGCTGCCGTAGCTACGGTCACACGACAAACCTCGTTGGGGACGCTCTTTTATGGGCGTCCTTTTTTTCGCTTTGAGAACTCACGCGTGATGGTTCCAGCTCGGTTCGCCTGTCCCAACTCGGTTTGTCCCAACTCGGTTCAACTCGGTTCCGCTTGCCGGTGCGGTGGCGGGCAAGGTTATTCCAACGGACTGGGATGAGGCCGGCGGGTCCCGTCAAATCTATGGCTTAGTGTGCATCCGTCGTGTTTCGGTCTGTGTTCGAAGTGTGCCGCAGTGTTGCCTCCGGCCTTCATTACAACCACTCTTCCGTGACATTCTGGACAGCGCTTTGGCTCGGTGCGTCCCAACGCTCTCGCTTGCTCCACAGGAACCCGCTGCCAGCGCCCGTCCATCTTGATTTCACAATGGCTGTTCTTGTTCACCGCTGACCCTCCAATGCAGAGCTTAAGGTCTAGGCGCTTTTA
>JBARKD010000720.1:0-5146 GCA_049800615.1 Acidobacteriaceae bacterium
ACATCGGAAACCAGTGCGGCAATGGGAGACAACAGCGCCAATTCAGATCAGTTGACGCTGAGGAGGTCAGTCTCTCTGGCCAGCCTGCAGCCGGGAAAGTACCAGGTGACCATCACTGTTAATGATCACGTGTCCAACCAGCAGGTGGCACAGACGGCCCCGTTTACGGTTGACTAGCCCTCTGATAAGCTCGAAAGGGTAGGGAAAATGGGCTGCGCAGAGCATGTTGGCCATCCGTGGAACTGAAGTTACTGCAATGCGTTTGAGCGAGTAGCGTATTGAGTGAGTAAAAGGTATTGCCAAATCGCAGCTCTGGTGGTGATGTCCATGGTGGGTTTCTCTCCCGCTTGGGCCGCGCCTTTTCCAGGAAACGTGAGCGGCGTTGTGAGCGACGCGCGTGGCACCCCGCAAATGGGAGCCATGGTGGAGTTGATTGCTGCGAATACCACGGTTGTCGGCCGTGTCTACACCAATATGCACGGCGCCTTTTCTTTCGACGGCGTTTTCCCGGGCACCTACCAGATCAAAGCAACCGGAGATTCGTTCCTTCCCACTCTTCGTGAAGGCCTGCATCTGCGTGGCCGCAACAAAGTGGTCGTCAATCTCACTCTGAGTACTCTTTTTGAAGCCATTCAGTGGCTGCCGGCCCAGCCCCGTTCACCGGATGAGCCCAGCGATGACTGGAAATGGACTCTGCGCTCGTCGAGCAATCGCCCGCTTCTGCGTTTGCTGCAGGATGGTCCACTGGTTGTTCTCTCTGGAGACGATCATGGGTCTGCACCCCAGTTGGCCGCTCGCGTCGAGGTGACCAGCCAGGGAAGTCAATTTGGCCAGGGCGGTCCCCATCATGCCTTCGCCGTGGAACGCTCGAGCGCACTGGGCGGCCACCTGATCCTCCGCGCGAACCTTAGCCCCCGGCCCGAGCAAGGCTCGGAATACATGGCTGGATACCAGTTGGCGCTTGGTCCCGAACGGCAGATCCGCAACGTAGTTACCATGCAGCAGATGAACGCCGTGGAAGGCGGCGGAAGCCAGGGTTTTTACGCTGTGCGTTTCCGCAGCGCCGAAGCGGTTAACCTCGGACCGAATGCCTCGATGGAACTGGGCAACGAGGTCCAGTCGGTGCATGGATCCTCTGAGATGACTTCCAGCCTGCCCTTCCTGAATGCCTCATGGCACCAGGACGGAGTCGGCGTGTCTTACCGCGCCGCAACCTCTCCGGAGTTGCAAAATGCCGGAGCGGTCGCCGACAGCAACACGCTCACGCCTATGTTCTCGGAAGAGGGTGGGCGGGTGCGCATTCAGCGCGGGCTCCATCAGGAGCTGCGATTCGAAGACAAGACCGCCTCGCGCCGCGTGAGCGTATCCGTTTATGAGGATGACGTGCAGAACCCGGTAATCGGCGGAACCGGCTGGGTATCGCAAGAGGATCTGGCCTCGGGCAACGTGCTGTACGATCCAATTTCGCAGGGCTTCCGGGTGACGGGTCCTGGCTACACCACAGGCGGTCTCAGCGCTGTTGTGCAACAGAAGATCGCGGGGTCTACCTGGGCAACGCTTTCCTATGCGAATGGAAAGGCGCTTGCTCTGGAAGTTCCCGACTCCGCGGTTACCGTGAATCAGGCAGTGCAGAGCTTGGCCCAGCGCAGGTCCGAAGCCGCAACCGCATCGTTGCATGGCAACCTGGCCCGCACGGGCACGACTTGGCGTGTTTCCTACCGCTGGCAGCCTGTCGCTACGGTCACTCCGGTAGCGATGTACGACAGCTTTGGAGAAAGCGCTTATCTGAATCTGCTCATTCGCCAGCGGATCCACTGTGGGCACCTGCTGCCCAACGGAACCGAAGCTCTGGTGGACGTGCGTAATCTGCTGGCCGAGGGCTATCGTCCCTTCCTTACCAGCGATGGCAGCACGCTTTATTTTGCACAGACTGCGCGCTCCGTCCAGGGCGGCCTTTCCTTCACTTTCTAGCCTGCGTTTTCAAGTTTTTTCGTCCACGTATGCGCCTTTCCGTGAAAGAAAGGGGCACGAAACTCGTCAACGCCACTCACCTCAACAGGAAGTCCGGGATAGCTCTGAGAGCGCGCTCGATATGCTATATTTTCCTTGGGCGCATCGTGGACAAAAGTCCGATCTCTCTGCCCTCTCACCTCAGGGACGCGTAGCTCAACTGGCAGAGCATTCGACTCTTAATCGACAGGTTGGTGGTTCGATTCCACCCGCGTCCACCATGATTCTAAAGCTATTATTGAATTCCGCCTTGGCCTGCGATCTCTGGTGCCGGGGAAAATACCGGGGACCCCGCTGCAATTTCTTCGTTTCCTGAACGGCTGCCGTCTCAACAGCGCTGCGCAAATCTTCCTAAAGAACACCTTTCCCGATTTCGGCTCTTTCCCCGCTGGGTTCCCCAGCCCCCCTACAGTCATTCGCGCTCGAAAACGAGGACGTTCGGCGTGCGTCCACTTGAAGGCTGAATGGTCATGGTCAGAGTCTTGCCGTCTGGAGAAAGCTGGATATGCTGTGTGTCGGCCACCTTGCCATTTCTCTTCTCAGTGTATTTAAGAGTGCTGGCATTCACGCGGCTCGCCGACGACATGGCGCCCGCCGGCGCGTTCGCATCCTTCACCGGATAGTCCTTGCCGTCAAAATTCATATTCTTCGTGGAGTGCTGTGTCTGATTGATGAAGGAAAGTCCGTTGCTTTGGTAGGGCTGCACCTCGATTTCGACCCGGCCGGGCTTTTCGCTCGTGCTATCCCACACAGCGGCAAAGCCGGAAGCCCCTCCTATGGGTGTGTAGATGTAATGAATGGTGAAACTGGAGCCGTTGGGCGGGTAGCCGGTGAAGTCGTCGCGCAGCGAGTTGCCGTCCGGAGAAAGCGTCCAGATGGCGGAGATCTGCATACGGCCGTTTTGCTTGCGGACGACTCTCCAGACACGAGGAGCTTCTACAGTTACAGCGAGGGTACTTCCCTCGAGACCGGGCTGATCGATGCCGTTGGTAACAATGAATTCCGGACCGCCGCCAAAGTCGAAAGCGTAGCGGTTCGCTCCCGCGGAAGTGACCTTCATCTGGTCGTGCATAGTGCTTTTTTCCGGGTTCAGCTTCCACTTGCCGACGAAGGAGCCGTCGATGGCGTGAAGCCCGGTGGTAGCGATGGCGATAACAAGCAGTAATAGAAACAGCCTTTTCCGCATGGCGTTCTCCGCAGGTCGATTTGGTGAGCCCTGTTCTGAGAAGCAATGCACTTAGATAACCAATCGAGCTCACAGATCGTCCAGAGATGATCGTGCGAAGACAGACCGAGTTAGCTACAGTCGATGAATCGGGGCTTAGTCGCAGGACGCAACAGAATCGTTCGGAAGCGAACAGCGTCCTCTGAAAACGGACAGCGGATGATTCGGGGGCCCGCCCCTGTCGAACGAGCCTCTCCGCTTCCTCTATTGGGTCGATGGCCGCGTGATCTGTACCAAGCGTTCCGGGTCGCTCAGGGAGTAATAAGTTCGAGTTCTACAAGGACGATATCTGGTCCCCATTCACCGCAGGTGAGACCCGGATTTCGATTCTTATTATGGTTATTCCTAACGACCTAGTTTTCAGTGGGGGTCTCCTCCATGTGATCGATGACGAGGACGGGGTAAGAACGTTTGGTCTTTTCCAGTTTGAGACCCAGCTCTTTGTTAACGGCGTCGAAGACGGAGAGGGCGCCGTTGGGGTCGGAGCTGTTGGCGGCATCTCCCGCGGCGGGAAGAATGTTATTGACGGAGCTGAAGCTGAGCGTGAAATCGTAGGAGCCCTTCAGACCTGTTCCGTCAATAACCGTGTTGTAGATATAACCGTTGGCTACGCGCTGAAGTTCGTCGCCGATCTGAGAGATGGTCATGTTCTGGCAGGTGAGGAGGCGGTTGAGGATGGGGTTGGCGATGCGGGGGTCTTTGCCGTCCGGACCCGGTCCTTCCTTGCATTTAGTGCGTTCGGTGGGGTCGGTGGTGGGCTTAAGTTTGGGGTTGGCAGCTACCAGAGTGTAAGCGGTGACGGGACGGTCCTCCATATGCCACTTCATCTGAAAACGCTCGCTGATCATGGCCCGCATCATGCTGCGGAGGTCTTCGTAGTTGATGAGTCTGGCGGAGGAAAACTTGTCCACGCGAACATTGGCTCCAGCCTTGGCGGTGATGTCGAACTTGGTGTCATCGAGCCATTTGGGCGCATTGGCGATCCCTTCCTTATTGCTGGGGTTGATGTCCCAGGCAAAGTTAATCAGGAACCTGAGGGGAATGGCGCGGGTCTCGACCTGGTCACCGGTGATGCGGCCGTAGCCCTTCTCATCAGGGGCGCTGGGCTTGATGACGGTGACATCGAACGCGGCCGCAGGCGGCTCGGGAAGGGCTTGGTCGATGTTGGCGACGTTGGGGGTGGGCGTTGCGTCAACGCTCGCCACCTGGAAGACGGGGCGGGGAGCGGTTTTGAGTTCCAGCTTGAGGCCTAGTTCCTTTTCTACGGCGGCGAAGATGGAGATGCCATCGGCACCCTGCTTTTCAAGCAGGTTGCGAGGGGTCCATTTGAGGGTGAAGTCCCAGGCGCCGGCAAGGTTGGTTTCGTCGACAACCGGTTGATCGAGATACCCTCCAGCGAAATTGTGGAGCGTGTCGGCGAGTGCGGGCATGGTGAGATGCTTGCAGGTGGCGCTGATGTAGAGCGGTGCGCCGGGAGGATTGTTCTGTGGCGGAGGAAGAGGGACGCAGGAGGCATCGCCCGAACCTTCCGACTCCGTCATCTTCGGCTTTCCGGAGCCGGCGGAGAGGACGTAGGTGGGCACAGGAGCAGTAGCAGTTTTGACAACGAGGTGAAAACGATCGGCGAGGAGAGCGCGCAGCATGAGCTTGACGTCCTCCTGTGTGGTATTGGGCGGCACTTTCGCGCGATTGTCGTAGCGATTGCGCTCGAGCCAGGTTGGACCTCCCTGCACATTGGCTACATCGACGCCGTAAGCGGTGGCAATAAGGTCGGCCATGGTGGCCTGGGTAAGGAAATATCGGTCGCCCTGGATGGAGTTGCCGTGCATAAAGGGATTGGACGTGAATGGGCTGGCGTGGACGTCGGCGATGACGAAGGACTTGGGGGCGCCCGTGGTCTGAGCGTACGAC
>JBARKD010000721.1:0-2475 GCA_049800615.1 Acidobacteriaceae bacterium
CCGATATACTCCTCCCGCCTCTGCTGGATAAAAAGCTCGAAGTCATCCGACCCTCAAAAGTACCAACCTTCCCCGCGCCCCTTCCCTGGCACAATATGACCGCCCTTTATGCTCGCTGCGTCAAGTATCATGAACTGTCCGTACCGGGAGTCATGGTTTGCCCAGAATACAATCGCCTGCGACAGCATTATGAGGCAGCAATCCGCCACTGGGGGCATGTCCTGTTCGCTCCAGATGCGAAACTTGTAGGTGCACTAGCCCGTCAGGCTGTTGAGGTCAAGAGGAAAGCGTTTGAGGCGAGGGACGCGGCCAAAGAACGCTTGAGCGCCCACGAACTCACCAGCTCAACGTGCAACCCAAGACTACGAGTGAATCACAAAAACCTTCGCTGAAGCCGTATCAGGGAAGCCCACTACCGGACTGTCAGTGCCTACGGCCTAACCCTGACAAAACCTGCCAAAGACTGACAGTAACACGCGCATGTCTTTGGTTGCGCCGGATGCTGGCAGCGAAGTTAATGGTATGGTCCGCCGTCGACCCGACAGTGCAGCTGGGTTATAAGGGAAGTACGGAGGACCATACCATCAACTTGCCTCTTTCGAGCCCTGAATCTGGAGGCCCTGGCTGAGGCGCAACAGCGTGCTGTAGCGGACCGGCTCAATTGTCGCGACAGCATCACGACAATCTGTTCGCCGTAGACGGCGCGTTCTACGCTGAGCACCACGGTGGATGCACCTGCCGATGCGCTTAAGAGAGGGAATGAGCCTATGTTGACGGCAACAGCAGTTTGCCGGCGGGTCTCCTCGATCAAGGTACGGATCTCGATCAACAAATGGCGGGCTTGGCTCTTCAGATCCAGATCTCGCTGCGTCATCCTTACCCTTTTACTATGTTCACCTGATGACGGTTACCCCATAGATCTTGGATCAATGCTCTCGATTAGTCTCGATGGAGAAGGTCGAGCTCTTTGGTGGGGGACAGAACTCAAGGCCTCCCGGACACCTCACAGAGGTCGAGACTCCTTCATCTGGAAGAAAGAGGGAACCCATGGCATACTCGAAATTGTTGCCACGGACTTCCTCAAACTCCGGTGCTCGTACGAGGGTAAGGACTGCGGGAACAATACGGGAACAACCTGGGGAGGAGAACAACCCAGCTGATCCCAAACAATCCTAAATCGTCACTACGCTAACAGCTTTCGTTCAATCAGGTCCGATGATTCCAAGCCACTTAGGTCCATTGGTAGGGGGCCCTGAAAAGGCCGGCGTCGGCGGTTCGATCCCGTCTCTGGCCACCATTTAGAATCAAAAACTTACAGGTTAGAATTCTACCTTTTCCTAGGGCAAGGACTGCTAAGGGTTCTCAGTAACCTTCTTTTTTGAGAGAGATACCAGTTGCGCGTCATGGTCGCCCATTGGTCGTGTGGCCATCTTGTCTGTTTCGGCGTCCTTCCTAAGGTCCACAAAACGCGAGAGATACAGAGCCAGCGGACACCTGCGACGCCAGCCTTTAGGGAGTGCGTCGGGCTCAGCGGAGGCGGCACTTGTGTCTTAGCGTGTTTCATGATATGGGCACCTCTCAACAACCAACAACAGCCGCAGTTACACATTCTCGTTGAGCACGAGAGACCTCAAGACTTTAGCCTGTGAATGATGAGAAAGTTCTCGCGTCGGCGACGGGTCAGCAACAAGAAGCGCGAGCGGCGGCGTATGTCGAAGACGCCTCGCCAACCTACGCATGGCCCGTTTTTCGCCCTACTTGCTCACTGGCTGCAAACGCATATGCGACTGACGGCCACACAACCAAGGTGATGTGGAACATTTCACAACGACAACATAGAGGCAGTGCTGTCATTGGCCGGGAAGCAGCTGTTGCATCTTTTCGTAAAACAGGCGGCGTTGGATAACGAGACGCCGCGCAGCATCTGATTTGTTGCCTTCTGACAAGCTCTGCGCGCGTTCGATAAGGTAACGCTCCCACTTTGCAACCGCTTCATGAAAGGGCAGATTTTCCCACTGCTGAAGGTCGCTTTCCGGGTGAGCTTTGGCTACTCTCAAGACGGCGTTCACGTCGGGGCCCGTGATTACCCGGCCGCCAGCCTGAACCGCGAGTTTGTTGATGATTTGCTCCAACTCACGAACATTGCCGAAATAGTCGCAGCTTTCGAGCGAAACCTTCGCGGCCCCATCAAGAATAGAAGGTGTTGCTTGATTTCGTGCGGCGCACCGGCCTAGGAAGTATTCGCAAAGGAGAGAAATGTCGGAACGCCGTTCACGGAGTGGAGGCAGCCCGATATGGAATACATTCAAACGGTAAAAGAGATGCGCCCGGAAGCGTCCGTTCTCGACGTTGTTTGCGAGCGTTCGGTTGGTTGCCGCGATAACACGGACCTTCGCCTGCAAAGTGCGTGAGCCTGCTTCTGGTCTGGAACGACCACAGCAAGATCGATGCTGCATATCGATCCAGCGCAAACTC
>JBARKD010000722.1:0-2605 GCA_049800615.1 Acidobacteriaceae bacterium
CAAAAGAGCAAGGCAGCGTAGTGATGGTCGCGAACCTCTCTATTCTCGACAGACCGCCGCGAGGCGGTCTGTCCTTATAAAGCGACACCCGATTTGTCAAGCGACTGGTATTGATAAGTCGGCTAGCTGGAGACAAAATCCTGGATGCTTGCGCGTTTATCGGGACTGATTGTGGTCTGCTTCGGTCGATTTTGGGTCCTTCAAGCGACGTCTGAGGTATTCGCCCGGATTAGCCCTGACAACTCGCTTGAACGCCTTACTGAATGCGGCGTCGGACTCGTAACCGACCAATCGAGCGACTTCTGGGAGCGTTTTGTCACACCGTTCAAGTAGCTGTATCCCCTTCTGCATCCGCCACTCGGTTACGTATTCCAGCGGCGTTTGTCCGAGTAGCTCTTTGAGTATTCTTTCAAGAAGTCGGCGGCGTTACTTTTCCCAGTGGCGTGACCGATGAGCACGATCTCATTCGCCCGAGTGATATCTTTCGCGATCTCCTCATAAAACCAATCCTCTTCGGGTACGGGTTCCCCATGGTAGTGAGCTTCCCTTCGATGGATCAGTTGATGACGGAAATGATGAGGATTGTAAGGCTGCACCTTGTGCTCGTCTGCCGGACGACTTCGACCGAAATCGTGATAAACATGGGCGGCGTGGTGGTCGATGACGGCAGCCGGGAAACTTCCTCCACGCCAAGATCATGAGTATGCGGCTTCTTGAAAAAGACGCTTTGGCCGTTGACGACGAACACAAATTCATCGTTGCCATGCGATTGGACCTCGCCCAGATGCTCGACCAGTTCGACGGCCTCGCTCCAGCTCAAGTTGTGGGAAGCCTGCGGTTGAGAAGATTCCGGTACAGTGATTCGAGGTGCTTACTCACGGTGTGTTCTCTCCTTCACAAACAATTCTAAGCTCGATCAACGTGCATCTCGAACGATCACCATTAAGCCACGGGCGACGGGATTAAAACGATTGGACCCTGGTATCGACGACATCTCATATCCAGCATCCACCACCTCAGTCGTGAAGACACTGCAGTTGGTACGAAAGTATGGGCAATACCCGCATCGTCCGACTAGTGCCCCGGCCTGCGATCGAATGCGACAAACCCTGAAGAAAAATGCAGTTTTCAGGCTGTTGGTTGGAGGGGCGTAACTTAGCCGGGTAAGGAGGAGCCTTGTGGATAGACCGTCGCCCACCATTCATTCCGCGGGAAGAGTGGGGCAGAAAGGTCGGCATAGTTGCGGACCAAGAAATCTACATTCTCGAATTATGGAAGGAAGACGAACAATGCCATTCATTCGTGTCAATTGTCCGGTTGGTGCGCTCACAGCTGATCAAAAAGCCAGACTTGCTCCGCTCTTGGTGAAAGCACTGATCCGTCAGGAGATCGATCCTGTGACCGAGATCGGCACAGCAGCCACGGGATTGTTTTTTAATGAAATTGAGGTGAGCAACTGTTTTGCTGGCGGCGTTCCTCTGACTGAACATCCAGAAAAAATGTTCTGGACGGTTGAAGCTTTCGTCGCGGCTTCGTTCTTCAGCCAGCCACGTCGCGACGAAATGCAGGTCGACATCGCGAAGGCGTTTGTCGACATCCTCGGTGACGACGGCACGGTGCTTGACCGAGAAGGCATCCGAATTGCACCCGCTTATTTGATGCGTCTCCACGTTGTAGTCGTCGAGATTCCGGAAGGCAGCTGGGGCGCCGGCGGTCAGACTATCGATACCGACAAGATCAGTAAGCTCATCGGCGCCACTCAAGGTCCAAAGCGCCTCGCGGAGGCACGAGAGAACGCGGTCCGGTTGAAAGCGGCGCGAGTTTCGTAGCCCCGCGACAACAGAGCGAACCGGCATCTGACAACTGGGCCTCCCTAATCGGCCGGGGAACGTTGTTGTTTTAACGGCGGGGCGTTGCTTCCACGAATCCTGCAGGAAGTCCCGAGGTTTTATGCTGCTCTATTTGAAGCAACTCATTGAATACCTCGCACGAGGTGTCGAATTTTGTGCTGCCCTGATTATCGCGATCGCGGCGCTTGAAGCGACTATCGGAGCATTCATCCTTTTTCTTAAACCACGGGCACCACCGCAACAGAAAAACGAGGTGCGTCTTACGCTGGGACGTTGGCTGGCGGTGGCACTTGAGTTCGAACTCGCCGCCGATATTCTCAACACGGCAGTGACTCCGACATGGAACGAAATCGGAAAGCTGGCAGCGATTGCTACCCTGAGGACCGCACTCAACTACTTCCTTCAGCGGGATATCGATCAGGAGTCGAAGGTCGCGCAGATTGGCGCTGCACGCACACCTCAGCTTGCAAGCGTAGACGTTGTTGGAAAGCGCTGAGCTACGACCAACTGGGCCCATCACAGCCGCTTTCATGAAGATCGTCGTGACGGGTGCTTTCGAGGCAATAGTAGCGGCCGAAGCAGTCGAGAAATTGAGCGAGAGCGAACCGAGGATCGTATTGAACCCATCCCCAGGCAAAATGGCGTCATTGTTGCACGCCCACTGGCCTGAATATCTGATGGAGGCCGGTGAACTAGCTGTGTACATGTTCTTTACTTGTGTAGTCGCGACTTTGCTGCGACACCCCGCATCGGCG
>JBARKD010000723.1:0-7385 GCA_049800615.1 Acidobacteriaceae bacterium
GCGGTTTTTGTATCAGGGCCCGACTTCAGTCGGGCCGTAAATGATTCAGAATACGTCGGGCTTTACAGGCTGCGGAAAAACGCGCCGAAGCAACGAGCGAGGCGCTAGATAATGTATCCCTGCCTAGGCAGGTGGCTACGCCTGGTAGGCTTGTCGAGCCGCTGTGTTGTTTTTCCGCAGCCTGTTTAGCCCCTGCTTCACGTCTCTCTTGCTCGATCCCGATTTTTTCCGCAGCCTGTTCAGCCGCTGAGGGTATATTTTCCATCCGCAGACAGAATTGTCATCCTGAGCCAGACAAACTCCGGTATCAGGGCGCGGCTTTCGTCGGGCCTTAAGTATCCAGACCTGAAGAGAACTTTAGCTCTGAGGCATGCGGGGGGCTTCCTACCGGGGTTTCCACGCTGGCTCTTGTGTCCTGCATCGGCTGCAGTGCTCACATGCCGTCGTAGTTAGGACCGCCCCCGCCTTCCGGTGGGACCCAATTGATTACCTGGTACGGGTCCATGATGTCGCAGGTCTTGCAGTGCACGCAGTTGGCGAAATTGATATGGAGCTCTCCGTCCGCCACCTCGTAAACGGCGGCCGGGCAGAAATGCTGGCACGGATTGCCAAATTCCTCTGCGCAGCGATCCTTGCATATGCCCGGATCACGGATAACAAGGTGAACCGGCTGATCGTCGTCGTGACGTGTGCCGGAGTGGTACACGTCGGTCAATTTGTCGAACGTCAGCTGCCCGTCTCCCTTCGCGGGTCCCAGGGTCGCCTCGCGGCCGTAGGTCGACCGCCCAATCGACCCCAGTGGCCGCATATTTTTATATCCGGCGTGGTTCGCAAGGTTGCCGCCAGGATCTTTACCCCCTAGCACTTGCTGCATGCCCGCGTGGATCAGGCCTGGTAGAAGCCCCTTCTCGAAACCCTGGTGAAAATTGCGTACCGGATAGAGTTCTTCCCGGATCCAGCTACCCTCGATCCGACTCTGATATGCCGTCAACGCCCCGCTTGAATTGTCCCCCACCAGCAGCGATTCGAATGCCGTTTCCCCTGCCAGCATGCCGCTCTTGATGGCCAGGTGGATTCCTTTGAGCCGCTGTGAGTTCAGCAGGCTGGCTGAGTCCCCCAGGATCATCCAGCCCTTGCCCGCCAGTCTCGGTAGCGTGAGCCAGCCGCCGTAGGGCAGGGCCTTAGCCCCGTAGCGGATCATCTTTCCTCCGGTGAGGAGGTTTCGCGCAAGGCCATGTTGTTTGAACGACTGAAATACGTGTTGCGGGTCGAGCCGCGGATCCTGATAATCCAGCCCGGTCACGTATCCGATCGAAACCAGGGTATCGGATATGCCATAAATCCACGCCCCGCCATACTCCTGGTGAGTTAACGGATAGCCCAGGGTATAGATCACCTCGCCCTTGGCAACCCGCCCGGCGGGAATCTCCCACAGTTCCTTAATCCCTACTCCGTACGTTTGCGCATGATTCGGGTCTTCGAGATGGAAGCGCTCGATGAGCTGCTTGGTGCACGACCCGCGAGCCCCTTCGGCCAGGATCGTGATTTTCGCATTGAGATCATATCCGGGCTCGAAATTGCCCTTGGGGTTCCCTTGTTTATCGACACCCTTGTCATCTGTGCGCACCCCCATAACCCCGTCATGGTCAAAGAGCAACTCGCTTCCCGCAAAACCGGTGAAAATCGTAATCCCGGCCTCTTCGACCTTGGCCGCAAGCCATTTGACGAACTTATTGATGGAGATCACATAATTCCCGTGGTCGCGCAGAGGAGGTGGCACGATGGGGACCTTGTAGTGGCTCTTCTCCGTCAGGAAGTACACCGATTCCCGGGTGACCTCCGCGTCAATCGGGGCTTCGCTCTCAAAGCCCGGCAGCAGTTCCCGCATGGACCGCGGATCCAGCACCGCTCCGGAGAGGCAATGCTGCCCAACCTCCCGCGCTTTTTCGAGGACGTAGATATTTTCCTTGGAAACCGGAGCAGCGGTTGAGCCTGTGCGTGCCAGTTGATCGTTGTGCGCGTCAATCAGCTGCGAAAGACGCAGCGCGCAGGCCATGCCCGCGGGGCCGCCGCCAACGATGACGACATCCGCCTCCATCTGCGGCCGCTCAATTCCTTCAATTGGTTTGCGAAAAATCATGCCGGCTGGCTGAAGTGAATCATGCTGCGCGGCATAAGTGCAAGATCAAGCTCAATGGCGTTGCAGGCCTCGCCCTCTGTCATTCCGACCGAAGCGCAGCCCAGTACTCAGGCCTTCGCCTTTTTGATTTCTTCCGTCAACGCCGGAACTATGTCGAACAGGTTGCCCACCACGCCATAATCGGCAATTTCGAAAATAGGCGCCTCACTGTCTTTGTTGATCGCCACGATGGTGCGCGAACCCTTCATGCCGACAATATGCTGGATGGCGCCGCTGATACCGAGCGCGACATACAGCTTGGGAGCAACCGTCTGCCCTGAGCTGCCAATCTGGCGCTCCAGCGGCAGCCAGCCGTTGTCGCAGATAGGGCGGGAAGCAGCGACCTCGGCATCCAAAGCCTTAGCCAGGTCTTCGGCGAGAGCGACGTTCTTTTGTTCTTTGATCCCTCGGCCGATGGCCACGATCGCTTCTGCCTGCGACAAATCCACAGCCTGCTTGGCTTCCTGAAAAACCTCGTGCGGCGTGATGCGCACCGTCTCAGGCTTGCTGGCCTCGACCGTTTCCACGGGAGCGGACCCCGTCTCTGCCTCATCCGCACGATAGCTGCCGATTTGTATCGTCGCCAGCCATGGCGATTCACCCTCAAACCCCAGATCCGCCGCCAACTTTCCTTGAAACATCTGTCGCGTAAACAGCAGCCTGCTGTTTTCGTACTTGTATCCGACGGCGTCCGAAATCAGGGCCCGGTCGAGGCCTAGGGCCAGCCTTGGGGCAAAATCGCGTACCTGGTATGTGTGAGGAAACAGGATCAGCTTCGGCTGCAGTCTCGAAACCAGCTCCTTCAGTACATGTACATACGCATCCGAGGTATAGGACCCGAGGGAGGCCTCCTCCAGATCGTAGACTTTTTCTACCTTGAGCCCCGCCAATTCCTGGGCCAACGCCTGGGTCTGGGATCCCGGCAAAACCACCTCAACCGGCCAGCCAGTCTCCTTGCCTATGGCTTGAGCGGCAGCTACCGTTTCCAGCGAGACGCGGTTCAGCTTGCCTTCGCGCTGCTCCGCGACGACCAGGATCTGATCAGGCATCTAGAACTCAGGGGCGCCGCGGCGTAGATAGGCCCCACTGATGCCGGTGAAAAGAGAAATCAAAATCGCGACGATGAAATAGAAGAGGACGGGGTGCGCCCATCCCGGAGCATAGGTGGCGTCCTGCACAACCCACAACATCAGCACCATCGTAATAATCACGAACTGGCCAGAGACCACCATCAACATCATGCCCAGGCTCCTGCGCTTGTCCACCTGCGCGACCTCGTTCGGGGTCAGGTTCCGTTCCCATTCCGGTAGGTGTGTATTCGCCATTCTTGTTCCTCTACGGCAATCCTCAAATTGTACTAAATCACACGCGCCTGGTTTTTCAGCCTGTCGACGAGCTTCCGTGCCACCTCGGCGGGAGCGCCCTCCAGCATCTCCGTCTTTTTTTGCTTGACCGGCACATAAAGGCGCTCGATGTGCACCAGGCTCTTGCCCAGCTTTGCCTCCACCTCGGCCCACGCAACTTTGCGCAGAGGCTTCATTTTGGCCTGTTTGATGCCGATAAGCGTGGCATAGCGCAGCTTGTTGATCCCGCTTTGGATGGTCAACACGGCCGGTAAGCCCACATCGACATGCTGGTACCGCCCAGCTTCCAATTCCCGTTTTAGGCGCAACCCACCATCCGTCTTCTCCATGCCTATGATGATGGTGGCGTGTGGCCATCCCAGCACCTCGGCCAGGAGCACACCTGTCTGCGCATATCCAAAATCGTCTGATTGCAGCCCGGTCACGATCAGATCGAAGGATTCACCCGAGATCGCAGCCGCCAAGGCGCGCGCGATATTGGCCGCATCGAGCGCCACGAAACGGTCGTCTTCCAGGTGAATGGCCCGGTCTGCTCCCTTAGCCAGAGCCTCCCGCAACACCTGCTGCGCCCGAGCGGGCCCGGCCGTAATCACAACAACTTCTCCGCCGTGCTTTTCCTTTTGCCGTAGCGCCTCTTCGAGCGCATAGGCGTCGGGCTCGTTTACTTCGTAGGACACATCTTCGCGAATCCAGGTACCGGCCTCATTCACCTTGAGCGGTGCATCCTTTTGCGGTACCTGCTTGAGGCAGACTAGTATTTTCATAGGTGGCTGGATCTAAATAAACGCTACTGATTGCAGGCTCGATACCTCGAACCGCTTGCGGCAGCGGACGTTCTTGCACCCGACAACGTCGTCTTTGCGGACCATGTACGACTGCGCCTTGGCGAACCGTGCCCGGTCCCGCTCATCCGCCCTGCCGGGCAGCTGCGGCTTTTTACGCCGTACCAGCCATGCCACTTCGTACTCTTCCGCTTTGCCGCAATGAGGGCAGGTCAGCGTATGTTTTCGCTGTTCTGATTTTTCATCGAAGAAATCCCGTTCTTCCATGACCTGAGACCCTGCTTTCCCGGAATTGTGAACTCCTCAAGAAGTATTCCATACTTAGGCAAGCTTTTATAACGGCGGAGGATCGGCCGGTGGCGAAGAAAAAGCAGAGGCCGCGGAAATTTTCCGTCGTCAAGGCCGTCAAAGCCAATGCCCGGGAGCGAATTGGGCAGCCTCGCCCCGAACGCGTCATTCAGGAACAAAAGGCTGGAGAAAGCCGCAAAACCAAGTACCGGCAAACCCTGCCGGAGCTGCTGAGCGAAGAATGAGGAGACGATGACCAGAGTCACAGGGGTTGGAGGAATCTTTCTGCGTGCCGCCGATCCAGCCAAACTGTATGAATGGTACGAGCAGCATCTTGGTCTCAAACGCACCGATGACGGCGCTTTTGCCTTTTTCAGCGAGGGACCGCGGGAAATGACCGTGCTTGCCTTCTTTCCCCCCGACACTACGTACTTCGGTCCCTCTCAGCAGCGGTCCATGCTCAACCTCCGGGTAGACGACCTGGATGGAGTCCTGGACAAACTGCGTGCTGCCGGAGCCCAAATCGATCCCAAGAGAGAGGACTATGACTACGGCCGTTTCGGCTGGTTCAGCGATCCCGAGGGGAATCGCGTGGAGCTATGGCAGCCCCCGGGCATCGACGCCGCCGAGTAGCTGGGGTCGGGTGCCCCATCCTTCGTGTTTTTTGCGAAGGGTGGGATCGCAAGCTTTCAGGTCCTTCTGCCTAACCACGCCCGGCCAGCACCTCGGACAGATGCAGGGCATGGCGAGGCGAATTCTGCCGGATCTGCTCCCGGCAGCTGAACCCGTCGCTTACCAAAATCGTCTCTGCGCTCGCCGCGCGCACCGCCGGCAGCAGCACCCGCTCGCCCAGGGCTTGCGAGACCTCAAACTTGTCCTTCTCAAAACCGAACGGGCCAGCCATCCCACAGCATCCGGAATCGAGCGTAGCCACTTCCGCCTTCGTCGCTTGCAACAGGGCAAGCTCATCGTGCATGCCCATCAATGCCTTCTGGTGGCAATGCCCATGCACCACCATTCGCCGCCCGCTGTACTGCGGAGGCTGATATCCAGGCGCCTGCCGGATGAGGAATTCACTGAGCAGGAAGGTTTGTCCGGCCAGCCGCGAAGCCCGCTCATTGCCCGGAAGGAGACTTTTCAGCTCATCCCGAAACACACTGGCGCAGCTGGGCTCGAGGACGACAAACGGCATGCCGGCGTCAATCTGCGGACCCAGCCGCTGCAAAACATTCTGCAAATACTTGCGCGCCTGGTCCAAAAAACCAAAATCGTATAGCGGGCGTCCGCAGCAGATGTGCTGTGCCGGCACTTGTACCCCGAATCCGGCCCCGCTCAATACCTCATGCGCCGCGCTCAGCACCTGGGGATGGAAATAATTGTTCCAGGTATCCGGCCAAAGAAGCACGGGGCTTCCGCTGCCGGCCGGCCGCTTGCCATATTGCGATCGAAAACTTCGTCCCGCAAACTCCGGAAGCGTTCGTTGTGGGGCCACGCCCGCGATCGCTTTCACCAGCCCACTCAGCCCCGGGGTGCGCATGGGCAGGTTCGCCAGTCCGGGAGCCAGCGACGCCAGGCTGGCAAAGCGATCCATAAACCCGAAAAGGTAGTGCTGCAGCGGGTGCGTGCGGCCTTTGTAGTGATGCCCAAGAAATTCGGCCTTCCATGTCGCCATATCGACGTTGACCGGGCATTCTGTCTTGCATGCCTTGCACGAGAGGCAGAGATCCAGTGCTTCTTTGACCTCTTGGTTGTGCCATCCGTCGGTGATCACCTGCCCGTTCAGCATCTCCCAGAGCAGGTGCGCGCGTCCGCGCGTGGAGTGCCGTTCCTCTCGCGTGGCCATGTAGCTGGGGCACATCGTGCCGTGGTCCTGCTTGCGGCACGCACCCACCCCCACACAGCGCAATGTCGTCTCTCCGAAGCCTCCCGGGTCCGGATATTGAAACCACGTGTCAACCTTCTTTGCCTGGTATCCAGCGCCCAAACGAAGATTGTCCGTCGGGTCATACACACTGACGGGATCAATCATCTTTCCCGGATTCATTCCGTTGTCCGGATCCCACAGCGCTTTAAATTCGTGGAAGGCTTGCATCAATTCGGGACCGTACATTTTCGGAAGCAGCGCGCCCCGGGACTGCCCGTCTCCGTGCTCCCCGGACAACGATCCCCCATGTGCCAAGACAATGTCTGCCGCCTCGTCGATAAACGCGCGGTATTTCGCCACGCCCCCGGCGGTTTCGAGGTCGAACGTGATCCGCAGGTGAACGCAGCCCTGGCCGAAATGCCCGTACATCGGCGTCTTGTATTGGTAGCGTTCGAGCAGCCGGTAGAGTTCGCGCAGGTAGCTGCCTAACTGCTCAGGCGGCACCGCCGAGTCTTCCCAGCCTTCCCATCCATGCTTCTCTCCGGGAACGAATACCGTTGCCCCCAGCGCGGATTCGCGCACATGCCAGACCCGCTTGGCCTCCGCCTCGCTGTAGCGCCGCACCGTACAGGTCTTGCCGAAGGAGAGACCAGCCTGCGTGAATTTTTCTGTGATCCGGTCCACCTCCTCCGCGGAGTCCGCGCCAAACTCGCATAGCAGAAATCCGCGACCCTCCGGCAGCAAGAGCACGTCCTGGACCGCCAGATGCTTGTGCAGCATGAAGTCGACCACCAGCCCATCGAAACCTTCAAGGCCGATCGGCTTGTGCTCGAGAACTGCGGGAACGTGATCCGCCGCGATGAATGGGTCGGCAAACCCTAGTACCACCAGGCGGCGATGCTGCGGGC
>JBARKD010000724.1:0-4981 GCA_049800615.1 Acidobacteriaceae bacterium
CATCGACACCTCGGCATACGAATCCGTGGAAGTCAAAGCCACCAGCGCCGACGGCACGATGATTCCGCTTTCCATCATCCGCGCCAAGAACATCAAGCTCGACGGCAATCATCCGACGCACCTCGTCGGTTACGGTGCCTACGGTATTTCCTATGACGCCTATTTCGATCCGGTTTGGCTGGCATGGCTCGAACGCGGCGGCGTAATCGCCTTTGCCCACGTTCGTGGCGGCGGCGAGTATGGCGAAGAGTGGTACCGCGCCGGATATAAACTCACGAAGCAGCACACCATCGACGACTTCATCGCCAGCGCCGAGTACCTTATCGCCAATAAATACACGAGCCCGCAACGTCTCTCCGGCGAAGGCACAAGCGCCGGAGGAATCTTGATCGGGGGCGCGATCACTCAACGCCCTGATCTTTTTGCCGGAGCTTTAATCCGCGTCGGCTGCTCCAACGCGACCCGCATGGAATTCACGCCTAATGGTCCGCCCAACATTGCAGAGTTCGGCACGGTCACCGATCCTGACGGGTTCAAAGGGCTCTATGCCATGGACGCTTACCAACATGTAAAAGATGGCACGGCGTATCCCGGCGTCCTGTTGACGGCTGGCATTAACGATCCTCGCGTCGATCCCTCCCAGCCCGCGAAGATGACAGCGCGCCTGCAGGCTGCAACCTCCAGTCGGAAGCCGGTGCTGTTACGTGTCGACTACGACGCCGGCCACGGCATGGGATCCACGCGCGGGCAACACGATTTGGAATACGGCGACGAAATGTCTTTCTTGCTCTGGCAGGATGGCGACCCCGACTTTCAGCCTGCCACCGCGAGCGCCAGAAAGTGAAAATCCACCTTTCACTAAACATGTGAAGCAAAGCCCGCAGTATGGGGTCCGTCGTTTACCTCAGCACGTCCTCGAGATTCGGCTCTCCTCCGAGAAAGGAAAAAACAAAGTCGCTGGTGCTAACCCGCGGAACCGGTCATCAAAATATTTAGAGAAGAATTCATAGGAGGACTTTATGGAAGCCCGTTTCAACTATGCCAAAGCTGCCCCCGGCGGTTTCAAGGTTGTGCTCGGTTTGGAACAATATCTTCACCAATGCGGACTGGAAGAATCTTTGCTTCATCTGATCAAATTGCGCACCTCGCAGATCAACGGCTGCGCCTACTGCCTGGACATGCATTGGAAGGATCTGCGCGCGGTTGGAGAAAGCGAGCAACGCCTGTACTCCCTGGACGCCTGGCGCGAGTCTCCGTTCTACACCGATCGCGAACGCGCCGCCTTCGAGTGGACCGAGGCCGTTACGCTTATCGCGGATGGCCATGTGCCGGATGAGGTCTATGAAGAAGTGCGTCCGCATTTCAGCGAGAAGGAACTGTCCGACTTGACCCTGGCGGTGGCCGCGATAAACGTCTGGAACCGCCTGAACATCGCAGCCTGGACCGTTCCGGGCGAATATCAAGCTAAGCCGTTCCCTGTGGAAAGGCGGGCGTAGGTAGCAGCCTCTTACTAACGCACAATAACGCACCCGCCGCCCAACGTAAATTTTTCCCGGCGCCCCGCAGGCCCACCGTGCGGACGGCTTTCTGTCAATTTTCTGGATGACGGTGCCGCGACGGTATGCCTGTTTGCCTGGTGGATGGTCAGCGGGAAATCGGACGTGTTTACCGAGCGCCCACCTCCACAGAACTGCCCTTCCCTAAACGCTTCCCTGCCAGCGCGGCGCAGCTCTCGACAAAATCCTGTTCCAATTTTGTGAACGTGTTACCAAAATAGCTCTCGATATCCAACTCAGCTGCAAGCCTGTTCTTCACGAAGATAGGCACAACAATTTCCGACTTTACCAAGGCCGACCCCGCAAGATAGCGTGAATCCTTGGAGACGTCATGCACCACCACGGTTTCCCCACTGGTAGCCGCAGCCCCACAGAGTCCCGCGCTGAGTGGAATGCGGGCATTGGGCGTAAAGCTGCCGGCGTAAGGTCCCACCAGCAGAATATCGGCATTCGAGGGGTCCACCAGATAAAAACCTACCCAGTTGTAACGCGTCATATCTTCGTGTAATCGATGGGCCATACGCTCCATGACAAACTGAGCTGAGGGAGCGGTCCGAGCCAGGTCCTGGAATTCACGGAGAAGTTCTTCATGCCCAAGCTTCATGATTCGCCTCGTACCACACGTCGGGAGGATTGGCGCAGCCCACATTGCCTCCGTCTCTTCGCAGTTTACGCGGAAAGTGGAATCTTCCAGAAGGAGCGCGACCCTAGTTGGTATACGCCAATTCTCCGCACATGAGGGCCATTAATACTGCCTTGACAACCGTCGGATTCAGTCAGACTATATATCGGTCTGGCTATAGATACGTTTTAATGAAAGCTTTCAGACAAGCAGAAAGCTTCGATAGGGAGAAACTCCATGGCCCTCTGCAATAGCATCTCCCCACCCTCGAACCGTCGATTGAGTCTCTGGAAAGTCCTTGCGTCCGCCGCGGCTTTTTTGGTGTGGACTTCTGCCGCTCTCGCGCAATCCGCATATGTGCGCGTTAACCAGGCCGGATACGAAGCCGGCAATGCTCCTTATCGCGCATATCTGATGTCGACGGCCACTGAATCCGGCGCCACCTTCAGCGTGGTCAATTCCGGCGGCGCAACCGTCTATTCGTCTTCCGTTGGGCCTCGACTGGGCACTTGGAGTCACAGCAAGAGTTTGACCTATGATGTATACGCCCTCGATTTTGCAGCTCCGCGAGGGGACACTTACACGATCGCTGTATCGGGTCCCACGCCCGCCGCTTCGCCGCGTTTCGCGGTCGATAAGCCCGATGTGCTCTATCCGGGTCTGCTCCTCAATACCTTGTTCTTCTATGAAACTGAGCGCGATGGCCCGGATTACATTCCCAATGCACTGCGCACGAAACCTGGACATGTCAAAGACAAAAATGCCCAAGTGTATGTGACCACTCCGATGGACAGCAATGACTTCATTGACAATGTTCCCCCGGTCCCCCCGCTGGTATCGGCTGAAGCGAACATTGATGCGTCGGGCGGCTGGTGGGACGCCGGCGACTACATGAAATATGTCGAGACCGCGAGTTATACGGCTGCGCTGATGGAAATTGGGGTCCGCGATTTCCCGCAACAGATGGGAGTGCAAGCGCCGCGCCATCCTCCTGCTCCGCCAGCTTCCATTTCCTATGCAGGTCAGAGCGGGCGCGGATCGCCGGTTTCGTCCGACTTCCGAAACGAGGCGCGATTTGGGATCGACTGGCTGCTGCGAATGTGGGATGACGATACCAAGAGGCTTTACTACCAGGTAGACAACAGTCAGGACTGGGATTATTACGGTGAAGGTGACCCCACTTCTGCGGCGGACAATTGCGGCGGAACGTATGCCACTCCTTATTGTCTGATCACCGAGTACGACATCTGGACCTTACCGCAGGCAGCCGATCACTTTCGACAATCCGCCGATCCTCAGCCTTGCTACGAGTACACAACCTACTACATCTGCAATCGCGCGGTGTTTCCGGCGGGGCCGGCCGGATCTGCGATCAGCCCGAATCTTGCTGGCCGGCTGGTGGCTGACTTCGCGCTTTGCTATCAATTGAACCGCCTAACAGACGCGCCGCGGGCTGAGCGATGCCTTAGAAATGCTGAAGACATTTTCGACCTCGCCGATATGTCTTATCCAGATCCCGCTCCCTCCGGAGACGGAGCCGGCAACTGCCCTGGATGCCTCCTGACGATTGTTCCGTTTGATGGATATCCCGAAACAGTCTGGGACGATGACATGGAGCTGGGCGCAACCGAGCTCTATCTTGCCCTGCGATCGGCCTGCGACTCAGGAACGTTACCCGCGGAATTGCCTCGCACCGATCCCATCCATTACCTCAAGCAGGCAGCCCAATTCGCCAAAGATTACATCACCAAGATTTACGAAACAGGCGGCGCAGACACTCTTAACTTATATGACGTGAGCGGACTCGCGCACTTCGAGCTCTATCGAGCGCTGCGCATGGCGGGGAATCCACCGGGACTGGCGGTCTCGCAATCAAGTATTCGTCAGCAACTTTTAAATCAAGTTGACGCCGCGGTTGCGCAGGCGGACAAAGACGCATGGGGCTTTGGCGTGCCCTGGAGCAACGGCGATACCACTTCGCACGGTGCTGGCCTCTCCGTAATGGCGAGCGAAGCCTATTACTTGTCCCATTCGCAAAAGTACGACACGTATTCCCAGAGATGGCTGGCTAATATTCTAGGGGCCAATGCCTGGGGATCGTCGTTCATCGTAGGGGACGGAAGTACGTTCCCGAATTGCATCCAACATCAGGTGGCGAACCTTGCGGGATCGTTGGATGGTTCTTCCGGAGGCACTCCCGTTCTGTGGGGCGCCGCCGTCGAAGGTCCAGCGAGTTCTGCTACTTCAGGCCTTCTCAGCGGGATGATCTTGTGCCCTGCCAACAGAATCGACACTTTCAAACAATTCAATGGAAATAACGGAAGCTACAAGCCCTCGCAAGTAGCAGTCTTCAAGGATAACGTCCAATCATTCAGCACGACCGAGCCCGCGATCGACCTGACCGCTACGTCTTTTCTGATGTGGTCATGGAGATCAGCCGATCAACCGCGCTAAGAGCTTACTGGTCGCAACACAAGAATTTCGATGCCATTCCCGCGAGAAACCCCGCGCGCGTCCGTCTTCAAGTTGGGTTCGTTATAGACTTCAAAATCTAACGCCGCGTTGGCTCAGCTCATCCACTGCTTTGTCCACGCTGTCTCCGGGAAAATTCAGAACCGTGAAAGTGGCAGGCTGGTGATTGGGTTTTGGGTACATAAGAGCCTTGGTGTCGCCGGAAAAGGGGCGCAACCAGTCGAGAGCGACCCCCATAGAAGCGATGTGCATGTGATGATCCTCCTGTATATCCTGCTGGCTGAGATCATCCTACGGTCAGGATGATCAAGCCGGCGGACCATCTCATTAG
>JBARKD010000725.1:0-2571 GCA_049800615.1 Acidobacteriaceae bacterium
CTTCAAACCGGGTCAGCCCAGCCTCATCGACCAGGCGCACCAATTCGGGAGGGAGCCCGTGGACGAATTCCGCGCCCAGCTCGACCGGCAGGCCGCCTTGTCTGGCGGGCACGGTGAGAATCCGTCCTCCGACACGCTCGCGGGCTTCCACCAGGGTTACGTGCAGCCCGGCTTCTGCCAGAGTTCGCGCCGCGGCTAATCCGGCTATTCCCGCGCCCACCACAATCACATCCTTCATTGAACCTCCCAGGTAAGAGTTTCGGCACGCGGCCCCTGAGAGGGAACGGGATGCTTGAGCGCCTGGATCGATAGCACACAGCCCGGACGAGTGATTTCCGGAAGGAAGCGCAGTTTTCCTATTTCGATCTGCAAGCTTACGCGCGCCGCATGCGGGGCCTGCGCCGAGGCAGGATGAGCAAGGCGAAGCTCTACTTCCCTGCCAAGCCCGCTGAGCAGGTAGAGCGAGACGATATCGCAAAAGCCAAGGGCAGCCGTCCACCGCTCCAAATCCTCCGGGCTCCCGCCCAGCCGTTGTTGGCGCGACTTCTCAGCCTGGAGAAATCGCTGGTGAACCTTTTGATCGTGCTGGGCGAGCAGACTGAAGTGACGGCTAATGATGGCCGCTCCTGGCTTGGAAAAGGCCTCGACCGTTTCGATCGACGCGATCCATGCTTTTTCGACTTCCGCCGCTGGAATGGCGACAAAAGATACCGGAGCGGCATGCGAGTCTTCGCACCGCAGACGCTGGATCTGCTGCGCGTCGCTCGCCGCCCAACCCGTATCGTGCATTTGAATCGCGCGCTGGATCATGGGCGGCAGGTCGCCGAAGCAAGTTAAACATGTGGCCAGTTCGCCCGCCAGCACGGCATGCGCCGGCTGCGGCACCAGCAGGCAGGGCAGGCGCTTCAGCCGCTGCGCCGCCTCCACCCGGGCCCAGGCTGACTCCGCGGCCTGGAACTGCTCATCCTCATGTCGCACCCACCCAATCACCATCGAATCCCCTCTACCCGTTTTTCAGCTGCCTGCTTGCCCCCGCGGGGCAACGATCGGTTAAGCTGACCGGAGGCTCACTATGATTCTGCAAGAACCGGTCGCCGTTGACATAGGCACGCCCACAGGCCCGATGCGGACCTACATGTTTCGCCCCGTGGCCCAAGGAAAGTATCCCGCGGTGGTCCTTTTTTCGGAAATCTTTCAGGTCACCGGCCCCATTCGCCGCTTTGCCGCAAGTATCGCCGGGCATGGCTACATCGTGGCCGTCCCTGAGGTGTATCACGAGTTGGAGCCTGCCGGGTCCGTCCTGCCCTACGACCAGGCAGGGTCGGATCGGGGCAACGCACACAAGTTTGGCAAGGCAGTCTCCTCCTATGACAGCGACTCGCGCGCCTTGCTGGATTACCTGCTCGGGTCCACAGATTGCACGGGCCGGCTGGGCGTCATCGGCATCTGCCTCGGGGGACACCTGGCATTTCGCGCAGCAATGAATCCCAACGTTCTGGCCGCGGTCTGTTTTTACGCCACCGATATTCATAGTCATAGCCTTGGCTTGGGCAAAAGGGATGACTCCTTGCAGCGGGCTGGCGAGATTACAGGTGAGCTGCTGCACATCTGGGGGCGTCAGGACCCGCACGTTCCCCTCGAAGGACGCAACCTGGTCAAAGCGAGGCTGGAAGAGGTCGGCGCGAATTACCAGTGGCTGGAAGTGAATGGAGCTCACGCCTTCCTGCGTGACGAGGGCTATCGTTATGATCCGGAGCTGGCGGAATTATGCATGGACTGGGCACTCGCGGTGCTCCATCGCAAGTTGGCGGTGTGAGCCATGGCTGAACAGGAGCTAACGGCAAAAAAAACCAGCAAGCATGTGGATGACCCGACGAGCGACCTCGGATTCGGCCGGGTCGTCTCGGAGCAACGCCAGCTGCGGCTTCTCAACCGCGACGGCACGTTCAACGTGCAGCGCAGGGGAGGCGGCGTGAATGCCTTTCTCTCCTATTCAAACCTGGTCAGCACTACCTGGACCCGCTTTTTTCTTTTCGTCGCAGTGGTCTATCTCACACTGAATGGCTGTTTTGCTCTGTTTTACGTCGCCTGCGGACCTCAGGGCCTGGTCAACACCCTCAACACGGGCATCAACTCCCCATTCCTGAAGTCGTTTTTCTTCAGCATTCATACTTCGGCGACCATCGGGTATGGAAGCGTCGTGCCCGTGGGCCTTCCAACCAACATCCTGGTTGCCCTCGAATCCGTGGTCAGCCTGCTGGGACTGGCGGTGGTCACAGGCTTGGTTTTTGCACGCTTTTCACGCCCGGTGGCCGAGATTCTGTTCAGCCAGAATGCGGTGATGTCGTGGATTGGTAACAATCGCGCTTTCGAATTCCGCATCATCAACAGCCGCAATACGCAGATCATCGATTTGCATGTCCGGGTCCTGCTGTCGCGCTTCGAACCCAATCAGAGCGGGACCATGGTGCGCCGCTACTATCCGCTCAGCCTGGAGCGGGAAAGCGTAGTATTCTTTCCCCTCTCCTGGACGATCGTGCACGTCATCGACAAAGATAGCCCCTTGTACGG
>JBARKD010000726.1:0-4210 GCA_049800615.1 Acidobacteriaceae bacterium
TCCCCGTGCGCGGCTTCATTTTCGACGTGGAAACCGGTTTGCTCCAAGAAGTGAAGCAAATTGCACAGCACGCTGCTGACTGAAAGAATCGGTATTCCATTGCAGACGGTTACATCTCGCCCTCGGAAGGCCGAGGACTATTACGGGCCAGCTTGCCGAGTGATACGGCTGAGCTGGCCCGGTATCTTTGCTGCAAGCGGCGACCTGGCGGGCATTGCTTGTGCATTCCGACTAAGGCCAGGAGGATGGCAGGACGCGATTGTGGGCCACGAACCCTGGTAAGAATACGAGTCAGCACTCGTTCCGCAGAATGAGGAGAGATGAAACCATCTTCCGGCAGATATCCGTGATAACCCGCGAGTTGGGGGAACGGTGCTCGTCGAAGCTTTGCTGTAATAGCCGGATGGAATCATCGCTTGGGCGCGCAGGCGCCTCCTCTATGTGTCCGATCCATGCGGCGATGTGCATGAGTTTATCGCTGTATTCCTTGATAAATTGGTCCAGCACGTCATTTTGATGCTGGGTCAATTCGGAGTAGATCTCCCGTCGCCCACGATGTGAGAGAAGACTGAGCTCCAGCAGGTAGATCGAGCGCAACGCCGGCTGAGCCCTTTGAATACGTTCACTCTCGACAATGTCTTCCTCGCGCCCATGGCGAAACGCAAATTCAAACCGCACGGCATCCGTCTGCGATTCCATACCGGCGAAGTTGTCATTGATCTGAATGCGAAGACGCCTGATCTGTGAAATGGCAATGGCGTGGTCGCGTACCACCGGACAAGCTCCCAGCTGTGCCAGCATCCGTACGTTCTGCACCAGCATTTTCTGCAACTGCTGCACGCCGCTCCTGCTCGCGAAGCGGTCGAAGATAAAGCTCATGGCGAGAATGCCCAATAACACGCCAACTACCTTATCGCGTGCGATCCTGAGGTCGGTCTGGATCTGGAAGTCTGACAGGTGGACGAAGTAAAACGCGAGCGCCATCTGCACGCCAAAAAAGGAGAGCCGCGGACTGGAGGTGGCGAACCAAGCCGCGATCGCGGTCGCCACCGCAAAGAAGATAGCAAACCCAAAGACGCTGTCGAGAGCGGGTACGATCAGAATCTGCGCCGAAATCCCCATGATCAGCCCTCCGGCAACAAATCCGGCAATGCGGAGAAACCGCGCCTGGAACGAACCGCCGCTGGTGCTCAGCGCAGTAACAATGCAGGTAAGGACGCTGGTGCTGATACCGGGCCAGTCCAGCGCGTTGTAGAGTACGTAACAAACAGTAGCAGCCAGGCATCCGCCAAAGGCGAACCATAGATATTCCGGGTTCTGGAATGCATCAGGCAGAAACAGGGAGCGCCACCAGTCCTTTGCCGGCGCGTTCCGGGAAGCATCGACGATCTCATCGCGTTGAAACACTGCGCTCAGCAACCCAACGGTTTGTTCCATCTCTTGAAGCATGGGGAAGGTAGAAGAGAGCTGCCCCTCGAGCGGAGGAGGAGATGCGGAAATTACCCCTGAGTCGCGGAGCTCCTTTCGGATTGCTGCGAGCCTCTCAGAAAGTGCGCGTAGGCGGATCGCATCATCGTCGCCGGGCTCGGGAGGAGTGTGCTCGAGATTCGCCGCAAGACCAATGAGCCGGCCGGACAACGAAATCAGGGCGGCGCGTTCCGCCCGCTGGGTCGGGTTGACACCTTGGCGCTGCAACGTCGTTCTGAGTCGGCCAGTGCCGATCATTTGGTACTGGAGGACCCTGGCAACGACCGCCTTCGGTGTGGCATGGTGAGCGGCAAAGCTTTCCGCTACCTGCTGCACCGCCAGCAACAGATCGTCGACGAAAGTCATGAAGGGATCGGAGCGATCGAAGATGCGATATAGCGCTTCGGTGACTACAGTGGAGCCGGCGCCTACGGCGATTATCAAGATAGGCCACAGAGTACCCTCTACCTGAGTTTCGCTGGGCAACGTGCGGTCCCATATCGGCAGGGCAACGCCGATGGGAATGACGAAAGCCAATGTTGTTGCGTAGTTAGTCGTCGTGCGGATAACGAAAAAAATCACAAAGAGGCTTCCGATTACCCAAAAGAAATGGGTGATGGGGTAACCGCGGAAGAACATCATACCGAGCAGGGTGTAGAGGCTGGCAACGACGAATCCGAGGACGATCATTTGGCCGCCGCGCCAGGTAGCGGCGAGATTTTCGCGAGCCAGAAGAATTGAAAATAAACCAGCCAGGAAGGCGTTAGGAATGCGGAAGGTCACGACAATGATCATGACCAGCGTAGCCGCGATCGTCATGCGGATGACCGTGCTCGCTCGTCCTGGATACGGAGCAACTTCCCACCGTATGAATTCGCGAAACCAAGGCCACGAAATCGTCCGGCGGGCTGGCAGGCGGCGGAGCTGAGTGGCTCGGGTCGCCATATCAAGGCTTCCGTCTGTATCCGCGGATCACTACGACAGCAGATTCTCCCAGGCGAATGGCATCAGAGGGCGGTGACTCAATTCGGATGCGGACGGGATAGCGGCTGGCCAGGTGTACCCAACTCAGTGTGCGTTCTACGTCGGGCAGGCCGGGCGTAATTTTGCCCACGAGCGAGGGATCGGGTACAACACCATACCCAGTGCTCTCGACGACGCCGGTAAATCTTAATTCCGAGTCAGACATTGCGTACACGTCCGCAGTCATACCCGGACGGATATGTTTGAGCTGCGTCTCGCGGAAATTTGCCAGCACCCACCAGACGCGAGTATCGATAAGCGTGAAAATCTCCTGCCCTATATGAGCATAAGCACCCTCGGAAATGACAAGGCTGGTCACACGTGCGTCGAATGGAGCGTAGACGCGGCATTGGTTGTAGTTGTATTGGGCGTTGGCGATTGCCGCGACCCGGCCCTGCCGTTGGGCCACGAGGGGATCGAGGGTAAGAACGCTGGACTGCGATTGATGAAACTGTGCCGTACTCTGGTCCGCCGAGGCCTTGGCCTCCACCAGGGCGGCCAGCATCGAGTTGAGGTGGGCTCGATTGAGAGCCAATTGCGATTCGGCTTCATGCACGGACTGCGCGCTGGCCTGCTGTGTCGTGCGTGCCTGGTCGACCTGGTCGACGGTAACGTACCGTTTGGTGAGCAGAGGCTCGACGCGATGCAGATTATTGTCGGCGTATGCCGACTCAGCCTTGACTCGATCCAACGTAGCCTCAGAGTGCGCGACATCGGCCTCCGCCTCGCGGATCGAAGCCTGCGCTCGATCGACGTTGGCGCCAGCGCTGCGGGTTGCCGCCCCGGAGGCGGTGACGGCGTGCACTTCGGCCCCTATGCGCCGTTGTTCGTCAACGATCTGGCCTTCAAGGGCGGCCTGGTCCGACACTGCGCGGTCGAGCGCGTACTTATAAGGTCGATCATCGATTTCGAAAAGTAGATCGCCCCGTTTAACGCGCTGATTGTCGGCGACGTTCAGGTGCAGTATCGGCCCCTCGACAACGGGGGCAATTCCGATGTAATTAGCAAAGATTTCGGCGTCATCGGTCTGGGGATTCCGAGTGGTGACCGCGTAAACGACAAACAAGCCGGCGATCGCCAGCAGGACCATGGCCGCGGTGAAGACGCGACCGTACCAGTCAAGTTTTGCCAGGCGATCGTCCTGCTCGGGTTGGTCAGTATCTTGGGTCGACATCGCGTTCACCTAGCTGTAGAACAGGAGCCACAACACGCATGCGAAGAAGGTCGCCATGCCGAGATACAAAAGTACAGGTGCAGCCAGGTGTTCAGCCATTACAGTGCGAGCGACCAGGGCGCGTGCGCCCGTCATCAATACGAGACCACCGACGGAGCAGAAGATCCAGGCGGGGAAAAAAGAGCCAAAGATGCTGTATTCGGGCGCGTGAGAGCAACCAGCCAACACCATCGGCGCCCCCAGGGATAAACCGGCAAGGAGGCGAGGTGCAGTCATTCGGCGTCGATCAAGCTCCGTCGATTCGGTATTCATCTCTGGCAGACCTCATATTTGTCGAATATTGGGCTCTACTCGTGGTGACGAACTTGATTAGGCCACAGAGTGAAAGACCGAGTCTATTGGACCAAGGTATCGATCAAAATTCAGACGATCACGGTGGCGCCACGGATTTTGATCCGCTTTTCATCCGCATTTTCATCTTCGGCACATGGACGGAAGATCACGATTGCGCTCGGGACGACAATTCAGCCTAGGG
Source organism: Acidobacteriaceae bacterium (assembly GCA_049800615.1). Lineage (GTDB taxonomy): Bacteria > Acidobacteriota > Terriglobia > Terriglobales > Acidobacteriaceae > PALSA-350. The sequence continues at coordinate 4,200 of JBARKD010000726.1, forward strand.
GCCCGGAAATT
>JBARKD010000727.1:0-14951 GCA_049800615.1 Acidobacteriaceae bacterium
GGGGTCATCCGGGTACATGGGATCGACCGATTCCACCAGTTCCGCGCCCAGCTTGTCTCGCAGTACCGTCTTGATCTCGTTGTCGATCTGGTTGCTGATCGCGGCATCGTTCAAGGTTTGCTTGACCATGAACTCGCGCGCGATCCCAATACGCATACCCTTCAGCGGCTTCTCCGGGACCGTTGATTCCGACACCACAAAGCTCGCGTACGGCTGCAGAGGAATCAGCCCCTTGGGGATCGCAGAGAAGCTATCCTCCGGCTTAAAACCTTTCACCGCATCGAGCACCAGCGCCGCATCCTTCACGGATTTGCAATGGATCCCGGCCCGATCCCCGGCGTTCGTACTGGTGATCCCGCCTTCTTCGAGAATTCCCTTGGTCGTTAGGAGATTCACCACGTTGTTTCGGGACGCCGGCCCTTTGCAGGACGCATAGGTCTGCTCACAGATCGAGCAGGTCGCAAGATTCGCCGACACGGAGACGCCGGAGCCATTGCTTGTTCCGCGCGGAATTCGCGCCGTATCGTACGGATTGCAAGCTTGACCTCCCCAGGGCGCATACTGAAGATCGGTCACGGGAAAGACGGCCTTCGCTTTCTCCGGACCGGGGGCGGATGCTCCCGTAACGTTGCTGGCCGTGGCCACCGCATAGATGATTGCGCCTTTGCTGCGCAGCTCAGCGATATCGGGGGAGTCGGTCTTCGGCACGTCCATGGCGAAGTTCACATCGTTGCCGCCTGTGCCTCGCATGTCTTTCGCGTCGTACCAGTCTTTGAGCGAGAACACGGAGCAGTACATGGGCATCTTCGCCAGGTCGGGGTTGCGCCCATATTGGCGATCCAATTCAGCAGCGCGCTCCAGGGCGTCCGGTTGTTTCCGAAACTCTTCGCAAGCCGCTGGGGCCCCTGCAGGGAGTGGACCGGCAGATGGCGCACGGTCAAAGTCGCCCTTACAGGTGATCGAGCGTTCGCCGCGAATGTTCAGCGTCTCGAGAGCATCCAGCTGCCCGGCTTCAGGAATCCCGACTCGCAATCCATACTGCAGGCTCACGCTTGGGTCGGATACAGAAGTCTCCATCCGGCCAAATTCCAGTGGCAAGCCCTGGTACTGGTCGAGTTCGGGAAAGACGGTCGAGGCCGCAACCGTCCTGGTGGGATATCTCAGCACCGACCCAGCCCGAACCATACCTTTTGCAGGAGGGACCGGAGCCCCATCTTTCGTGAGCAACGCAGTGCAGACACCGTTATAGGCCTTCGCCCGGGCGAGATAGGCCTGTACGACCCCTTCGCAGGTGGTCTGCCCAGACCGTATCGCACTCTGAATGTCGGTGATGGAGGCCTCTTCGATATGGAACGGATCCTGCTGTGCTTTCAGCGATTCCGACGCGAAAATCGCGGTGATCGCCGATAGCGCCAGGCAGCCCAGTAAGCGCACGGGTCGCTTCTCCGTTAGCATCACAGTCGTTCTCCTTGAACGTAGATGGAAAGTCTTGACGAACAATTGACCGAGGTCGGGCCGACGCCCCTGAAAAATCGGCAGTTATATTTCCTGTTAGTTCGTGCTCGACGTGGAGCACGACGCCGGATCAGTTTCCATTGCCGGCAGTGCTTGTTTCATGGATCCCTTTGGCTACCGTCAATCCAGGCGTGGTTTTTGGCGGAATACGGTGATGCGTTGCCTGCTCATACGAGTATGCAAGTTTGATCAGGACTGGCTCTGAAAACGGCCTGCCAAAGAAGGTGATCCCAACGGGAAGATGATCTGACGTGAAACCCGCGGGCACACTCATCGCGGCGGCATGGATGAGAAACGTGTTGAGGGATGTTGCCCCGCGCTGGTTGTAGTAGGGCGGGTTCAAGCCATCCTTAATCAGGGTCGGCTGGTGTTCCACCGTCTTGAACACAATCGCGTCCAGGTGGTTCTCCGCCATCAGGTTCCAGATGGCGTACGCCAGGTTATCGCGTGCCACCACGAATTTGTCGTACTTGATCGGATCGGGCGCCGCCGTGGGGCTCGCCCAGAGTTTTTCCTTGGGCGGCGGGATGATCTTCACCACATCTGGGTTCTTCTTCACGTCGGCGAGGGTGTGGTATGGCGTGCCCGGGTTGCGCTTCACCCAATTCTCGAAGCTCAGTTCTGCTTCTCCGGGAGCCGTTGCGCGCAATGCCTGCGCCTGCTCAATGTGAAGCACGGGCAGAGGATCGACCAGGATGGCGCCCGCTGCTTTCAGCTCTTCGACCGCCTTTGCGAAGACTGCGTCGACTTTCTTGTAGTCATCTGTGTCGGGTTCCGTCTTGTCGCCCATCACCTCACGAATGATGCCGATGCGCGCGCCTTTAAGTCCGTCTTTTTTGAGAAACGTGGTATAGCTCACCGTTGGGGTATTCCCTACTCCTAACGATGTCAATGGATCTGCCGAGTCATAGCCCACCATCGCATCCAGCATTTTCGCCAGATCGGTAACCGTGCGAGCCATAGGGCCAAGCTGACCGGTCTTCTCCGGCCACCCGGCATAGATGCCGGTGCGGGTCACCAATCCCGGCGTGGGCCGCATGCCCACAATACTGTTCCATGCGGAAGGTCTTCGAATCGACGCGAATCCCTCCTCTCCGACAGCAATCGTGGAGAAGTTGGACGAGACACACGCACCGGGACCGCCCGACGAACCGCCTACCGTTCGATCAAGAGCGTACGGGTTGTGGCTGACGCCATAGAGAGATCCGTAAGAGTCGCCACCCCCAAATTCTCCCAGCGTGGCTTTACCCAGGATCACCGCGCCCGCCTTACGCAGCTTTCCGACCACAATCGAATCTTCTGGCGGTACGTAGTCCTTGAACAGGACACTGCCCAGGGTCGTGGGCATATTAGCCACGTCCACCTGGTCCTTGATCAGCACTGGAATGCCATGCAGGGAACCCGTGAACTTTCCTGTCGCCTTGAATTCGGCATCCAGTTTGTCAGCATCTGCCAGGGCCGCGTTGTTGGTCGCGATCACACAGTTGATCGTCGGGTTGTACGCGTGGATGCGATCCAGGTAATCCTGCACCAGATCATGCGAGGTCAGTTTGCCTGCCAACATCGCCGCATGGATCTGCGCGATGGTTGCTTCCATCACGTCGAACTTCTGCTCGCCGTCTCGCGCCACCGCCGGCTGCGAAACCGTCAGCATGGCCGCCATGAAAATTGCTGTGCACACTTTTAGGCTTTTCACGTTGATAACGCACTCCCACGTTGCTCATGATGTGCTGCTTGAAATGATCTGCCTGTCCTACTTAGAAGGTCAGCTTCAGACCAAATTGAATCTGTCGCCCCAGGTTCTGAATTGTGGATGTGATAATCCCGAAAGTAGCGGGTGTTGTCAGTCCATAAGTGCCGCCACTTGCAACCTGCGATGTTTTTGTCGTCTGGCCGGTAAAGGCGGTGGTCGATGGAGCATTGAAGTTCGGATGGTTCAGAAAGTTGAACATTTCCAGCCGGAACTGGCTGGTCACGCGCTCACCCAACTTGTCGTTGCGGATGAGGGAGAAGTCCATATCCTGGAATCCGGGTGCAGAGAGAGCATTGCGGCGTACGTTACCCAGAGTGTTGGGCAACGGCACGCTGAAGCAGTTCAGGTTGACGTACTTGAGTACGTTGCCTGGATTGGTACCGGAGCAATGGCTGCTGGTGGCCCAATTGGGACGTTCACCAAGGGCCAAGGCCGTCGTATCCGCACCCAGGTACGCATTGTCGTTGTTCAGAACGGGAGTTATCGGCACCCCGGTCTGTGCCTTGAAGATGGTGCTGAGTTCCCACCCACTGGTCGCCAGGTTTAAAAGGCGGGCGCTGTCCTTCAGTCCAGGAACGTCGTACACGCCGCTGATCGTGAAGTTGTGGCGGATGTCGAAGTCGGAATACCCGCGGTTGATCCATGGAAACAGTGGATCGGGGTTGCCGATCGCGTTAGGGTAACCCGTACCGGCTGTCACCGAGGAGGTAGAAGACGAGTCATCCAGGCTCTTGGCGAAGGCATACGATCCCTGCAGCTGAAGGCCATGGTTCAGCGTCCGCGTTAAGCTGACGTGCCCGCCCGCGTACGAGGAGTCTGCGTTCCATGTATCCGTAGTATTGACGGTGGCGAAATTCGGATTCAGCTTGTCTTGTGTACAAGTGCCGTAGGCGCTGGTCTTGGTTGGGCAATTCGGGAACGTGTAAACTCCGCTGACCAAAATTGGTTGAACGGTATTCATGTTGCGTTCCACCTGAACCAGGTGTACGCCACGCGCACCGTCGTAACCGACAGTCAGCACACTGCCCAGGAATTCCCGCTGCACGTTCACGTTCCATTGCATGGTGTAGCTGCGCGGTGGATGTACGTCGACATATGTGGTGCGAAGCTGATTGGCGGAACCGCCGCTGATGAGGCTGTAGGCCTTGTTGGGAAAGGTACCGGAGAGATTGATGGCGCCGCCGGAGTTAAGAACGCCTTGCACGTTGTAGGGAATGGACCGCATCAGCGGAGTATCGAACAGATACGGGAGCGGCAGATTGTCATAGATGGCAAAGCCTGCATGGATCACGGTCTTGCCATCGCCGTGAGGGTCGTACGAGAAGCCGACGCGAGGCTCGAAGTTCTTCAGCGTGCCATTCGAATCCATGATGGGTCCGCCGGTCCGCACAGTTGGGGAGGTCAGGCTAGGGAGCAGGGCGATCAGGTTATGGGCTTCGGTGGGTATGGTGGTGAATTCATAGCGCAGGCCGATATTGGCCGTCAGCTTCTTGTTCAGCTTCGCGTCGTCCTGAACGTACAGGCCGACGAGCGACTGCCGCAGGCCGCGCTCGTCGTTCGTGCCCAGCAATAAAGCGGAGAAGTTAGTCGCCTGGTTGTCAGCCATGAAGGCGGACACGCTGGGATAGGTAAAGGATCCGCCGCCAAGATTCGGCTGGCTGCTGTTGTATTGCATTCTCTCGAAATTGGCGCCGATCTTTACCGCATGAATGCCCTTGTTCCAGTAAAGGCTGTCGTAACCCTGGAAAGAGTTGTAGTTCGCATAACTATAGTCCTGCGCGCCCGGACCGGCTGCGAGCGCCGTGAGCCCGCTGACCGTGATCCCGCCAACGGTTTTGCCGGGGACGAAGCCGAGGCCGGTGTCTGAGATCGCCGGATTCAATACCTGCGTCACCAGACCCGATGTCATCACGGTGCGGGCAAAGCCGAAACGCCCTATATTCAGCAGTGCAGGCGAGATCGTGCGCGTCCACTCCAAACTCGTGGATTGACGGCGCGACGTGGACCGCAGCACTTCGTTATTGAATGAGTCGGGCGACAACAGATTGCCGGTGTCATAGAAGTAGCTGCCCGCCAGGCTATCTTTGTCCGTGAGCGTGTGGTTCACTTTGCCGAGCAGGTAGCGTTCGTTGCCCGTGTTATTCAAAACATCGACGAACTCATTGGGGTCGCCGGGAACGTTACTCACTGGGAAGAGTGCGAGCACCGGTACGATATTCGCCACCGCGGTGGCGCGTTGAGCCGTGGTAGGAACGAAATTTGTAGTGGTGATCCCCTGCAGTTGGCTGACACCTTCATAGTTGCCAAAGAAAAAGGTGCGGTCCTTTATGATGGGACCGCCGACCGACCCGCCGTATTGGTGGCGGCGATACTCAGGTTTCGGCTGGCCAGTCACATCGAAATAGTTTCGAGCATCGAGCGCGCTATTTCGCCCAAAGTAAAAGGCGGATCCATGGATCTTGTTGGTGCCTGAGCGTGTAACGGCATTCAGCACACCGCCGGCGGAGCGGCCATATTCCGCCGATATGGTGCCGGAGATCAGCTGAAACTGATCCACGGCATCGACGCCGAGGGTGACTCCAAGAACGCTCCCGGGGGTGTTGTTGCCGGAATCGTTGATGCTCACGCCGTCGAAAAGAAAGTTATTTGTGGACGGCCGTGCACCGGAAATAGTTAGCCGCACGCCGAAACCGGCGCGCATGGTCTGTGCGACCTGCGTGCCTATTTGCGCCACGCCCGGTTGTAACGCCGCCAGCGAGGTGAAGTCGCGGCCATTCAGGGGCATTTCACGCATGGTTGTGCCCGTGACCTGGTAGCTTAGCGACGCCGACGCCAGGTCGACGGACCCACGGTCGGCGGATACTTCTACCGTCTGCAAACTGCTGGAGACGGTCATTGCGACGTTGATGGTCTGCACCTGGCCAACTTCGAGCGCAATGTTCTTGGTGATGCCGGTAGAGAAACCAGAGACAGTGACAGTAAGCTCGTATGGCCCTGGAAGGAGGTTCACGATGTGATAAATGCCGTCCTGGTTGGCAGCCACGGTGGTGCTGACGCCGGTAGCAGTATTGGTTGCCTTGACGGAAGCGCCTGGAATAGCCGCCCCCTGGGGGTCAGTGATCGTGCCGGTGAGAGTTCCGCCGGTGAGCTGTGCGTTGGCGACGCCAAGAGCAACAACCCACAGCAAGGCCAGCATGATTCCGGATATCCGACTACAGCGACAATTCATCCGTGTCCTCGTCGTGAAGATGCGTTGTGGCCCTGTTTTTAGAGACAGTTACGCGCGAACCTGGGAATTGCCCGGTGACAAACGAAATCTGATTTTTACTGGATGGCTGATGTCGTGCTTAGGGCAGAGACTAGAGCAGAACAGCCGCGGTGTCCAATCGAAAAACGGTTCCGTTGATAAGGAAAGCTTATTACGCCCTACGAAGTCGATTCGGGCTGATCAAGGTCGCGCATCGAGCGGCGAGCCGGTCTTTCATGCTGTTTCCTGATTATCGGGCCGGGCGGGCGCTTGATTGGCGCCGGCGATCAGTAGCAGACCGCCCGCAAGCAGACTGACCAGGGTGATGGACATCCCGATACGCAGGCCAAAGGAATCTGAGACTAGACCGATCAGCTGTGGCGACAGCGCGTCCCCAAGCGCATGAACCATGAACAAGGCTGCCGCAACCGCGGTAGATCGCACCGAGGCCGGAACAGAATTCAAGATTGCGGTGTTGAGGGGCCCCAGATTGAGCGCGAGAAAGAACTGGGCGCCGATGACGCCGCCCGCGACCATTCGTGGGGATGGAAGGAGAAGGCCCGCGACAAATGGAGCGGCCAAAAACAGGCTCGACGCGGACAGCCAATACAAAGCCCGGCGCTCGCGCCGGAGGAATCGCTCCCCCAACACGCCGCCCAGCCATGTGGCGCCCAGTCCACACACGAGTGTCACCGCTCCCAGAAAGGTCGCTGCATGAGTGACGGAGTAACCGGCAAATCGATGCAGATAGGTTGGCAGCCAGATCGATAGTCCGCTGAGCGCGAAGGTCTGCATCGCCAGGCCGAAAACAGCGAAGAGATAGGCTCTGTTCCACAGGGTTCGAAAAGACGACAGGCGAGTTGCGCCCGGGTTGTCGTTGGCATCCGTTTGCTTTTCGGGTTCGCCCAGAACCCGCGCTGCGATCAACACCAGCAATAAACCGGCCACGGCACAGACACGAAACGGTACTTGCCAGCCGAAAGCCTCAGCCAGCCAGCCCCCGATAGGATAGCCGAGAGCGCGGCCAGCGGTGATCGCAAGGAAAAACAGGCTGAGTGCCCAGGTTCGGTCTGCACCCGTAAAGTAATCGGAAAGGATAGTGACCGCATAGACGCCGAAGGCTGCTTCGCCCACCGCCACCATCGAATATGCCTTCGCAAACCAGGCGATGTTCGTGGCGAAGGTCGAGAGTCCGAGCGCACAGCTCCACCATATGACGGAAAGCAAAACCAGACGGCGCCGTGAGAATCTGTCACCGATCCATCCCAACAAAGGCGCGGCCAGCATGTATGCTAAAAAAAACGAGGAGCTCACCGCACCGATACTGGAATCGGCGAGTCCGAATGTCTTTTGCAACAGCGGTTGGGCGCCTGGCAGCAGGTTCCTGTCGATGTAGTTCAGGAGATTTAAAGAGATCAGGGTCGCGAGCACGAAATGGACGCTTGATGCCGTCGCTGCTTTGCCTGCCGCAGAAATCTCTGCGCCAGGTTTGATCCGATCTTCCTCTGTGGGCTGACTGGTCATGCTCCTCTCACTTTTGCTCCCGATCAAAGCCCAATAGGTCATTCCCTCTAAATCGCGCGCGCGAACCAAACCTTACTCACTTATAGACGAATCGTCGGTGTTCCCGACAAGCGGCTTTTCGGCGGGGTCAAGTAGCTAGCACTACCCTTTACCGATCTGCAGACGACGCCTCCAACAACAATTAGCGTGGAAATCGCTGCGCGATTCCCACATCCGCAGATCCGCAGATACGAGGCCTCTACAAAAGTCTCTACAGTAGTCCTAATCGGCCGCTACAAAATGCCTCTAAGCAGTTGATTCTCAATGCCCGCCATCCGGTATAGCGGGTGAACAGCACGACCGTCTGTTTGGCGATGCTGTCGGGGCTGGTAAGCTATTGACAACACTCACGCGGAGGGATGTGTGAGCGGTTGAAACAGGCGGTCTTGAAAACCGCTGAACCCGAAAGGGTTCCGGGGGTTCGAATCCCTCTCCCTCCGCCAAATAATCCCTCAAAATCGAGCAACTGATTTTTCAGTGTGCTCGAATTGTGCGCGTTTTGCTCTGGGACGGAAGAGTTAAAGGTGAGAGCTATGTAAACCGCGTCTTGTCCAGTGAAGTAGGACGGGCGATTGTGTACGGATGAGACGGCCGACAGCGGACGAAGTGGCGTGGATTGCCTTCAGGGCAGGCGGAGAGCGGTGAGAGTGGGGCGAAGCTTTAGCGGGCGCTTTGTACAGATGCGTGAGCACCCCTTGACCTCGATTGAGAACGGTCGTGTGGATTAACTTTTGTCCGGCGGGGCGGAAGTAGATATCGTGCTCAGCATCGTAAGGAAATGCGCTGCTGATGAAGGCTCCGCTACGGCCTTGGTGAAGTCCAGTCTGTCACCAGGTTTTGATTGTTTGCCCCCAGAATCCGTGCATAGGACCGCGCGTCCATGCCTTGCGACCCGCAAGGCGGTGCCGGCCTATTTCGCAAACGTCCCGCGGTCGTCTATTCCCAGAAGATGCGAGGCTCCACGTTCGCCGAAAAGTTAACCTTCGCGGGCGAGGCAATCAGAGCCAACGTGTTGAAATCGAACTCATGATAAAGATTGAAACACATGACTTCGGGAGCTTTGCTGTAGGCTGACGGATGTTCGAAAACATCACTCAGGCTCGGGATCGATTGCTGCAATTCAACTTGTCCGAACAAGTCCGGCTCGAGGGCGGCCGCCACCAGGGCTACTGTCTCAGAACGCGGACCAGTCGTGACCATCCTGACGGACGGCGTTGCTTGTGGCGGATTCGCGCCGCCGGAATGTGGGGTCGGGCTGCCGTGGTCCAGGTTTTCGCCAAGCCAGCGAATGACCGCCGTTACCTGGGCTGCTTCTAGACCCACGGGACGCTGCCCGAGACTACTCAACATTTGAGCGTACGCCGGTACCTCTTCATCCGGGCTGCCCGGAACATTCTCCCCAAAGAAAAGTGGGTCGAGTACCAGAACCTTTTGTCCGCGACTCAGATCGTTGCCCACCTCAGAAACCGTCGATACCATGCCCATGTCCGATACCAGGACCGTTGTGCCCGCTGTTTCTGGTGCATTCAGAGAGCGAAACAATACGCCTGTTGCACTGAGCCCATTACTGAACTCGAAACGGTAGGCGTGGCTTTCTACTTCGCTCTCATGGGTCGCGTTCATCAGCCAGGCATGGGATACAGAAACGGGGTTATAGCGAACCACCTCGCGCAAATGATCCCGCTGCGATTGCGCCCATGCCGCGCTCGGCTGTTGCGGTGCGTCATGGTGGATAGACTTGGCAAAGGACCGGGCGAGTCCCAGGATCGTGAGATTGTCCTTGGGAAGGCCAACCATCAGATCGGAAGAGCTCTGTACTTCGGTGTCGGTGTCGGCATCCTCCTTGGCGGAGGCGTTTAGGTGGAATACCGAGTCCCAGAACCGGTAAGAGGCCTCACGGCTATCGATCTGGTAGTTATGCGTTCCGGGATCCTGGTTGTCATACCACTGCAGATTGCCTGGCTTACCATAGAGTCCGAAAAAGGGCTTGATATCGTCATAAACGCCCTGCTTGACCACCCCCGCGCGGAAGCAGCAATCGTCCATGTCGTTGTAGATGAGAAGTGTGGGCCGAGGCGCGCGCATCGCCACAAGTTGCGCATAGTCCACGCCCTGACGCATATCAGGGGAGTTCTGCTCCGGATCGTCTCCTGTATAACCAGGATGTTCGATTGAGGTAGTCATACTGCTGAACCCTGCTACCGGGACGGCAGGGCCGACCCGGGTGTCCAGCGCACTCAACATAATCGTTTGCCACCCGCCGCCAGAAAGACCCGTAACCCCAATGCGTGACCGGTCCACATTGGGGTCATCGTAGAGGTAATCGAGGCCGCGGCGCATCTCAAGGTAAAACAAGCCCAATCCGTTGACACCCGCAAGATCGAGCAGGCGCAGGTTGGCGTGGCTATTTCCTGGTGCATCGAGCTCGCCAAAGGCAAACCATTCCAGGTTGAGTGCAAGGATCCCGCGGCGGGCCTGGTTGATGCAGCGTTTCTGCTTATGCTCTACCGCCTTACCTCCGGGACCGTGTCCGTTGACATTGAGCACCGCGGGGAGCTTGCCAGACATGTGCTCGGGTTCATAAAGCAGTGCTGCGGAGTAAAAGCCGGGGACTATTTCGAAGCGCAGTTTGACAATGCGATAGCCTGGCCTCTCGATAACGCTGACCTTTTCGAATTTTGGAGGAGAATCGATCCATTCCTGCAGCCATCCGTGAAACAAAGTCGACAACTCGCGGGCCCGGATTTGCGCCGCCTGTTTATCCCACTCTTCCCCCGTCGAAGGCAAGACGAGGGGAGGGACACTCTTAAGCATGAAGTGGCTCAACTCGTCGGTAACCACGGAGGGAGTTTGAAGCGGTTGTGAGAGTAACGGCGCGACCAGCTTACTGGAACCCTGGCCGTACACAGGAAAGGTACTACCTGTAAGAAGAGCAATGGCCACGATAGCCTTCATAAATGTCCGTTCTCTGACGATTAACTTCATCATCGCTTTACAAGGGATCCACCCCTCACGCAACTAGAGCCGCGTCCCAGTTATAGCCGGGCGTGTCGCAGGAAAGCAAGACGGCCAGGGACGGCCAGAGACAAGGACGGGAGGTAATCGATAGATTGTGTGCCTGGGAAATTTCTTGAACTCCTGCGGGGCGGTAAAACTTTTTTCCTTCCCAGCCTTCGCTTTGCCGGTTAGCGAATTCTTGTCAGATCGTACCTGATGACAGCCAGCGCTCAAGTCGATCTGCGTAGGTGCGGCTGGAGCGATGCTCCGAGCCGTCCGAGAGCTTTATCATAAATTCGCGGTTCTCGATGGATCGCAGTTCCAGGATGCCTCTGGACTGGACAATGCGGGAGCGGTGTATGCGAAGAAACTTGGCCGGGTCGAGCTTCTGTTCGAGAGAAGCCATCGTCTCGCGTAGCAGAAAAGAACGACCGTCGACGTGCAGTTCAACATAGTCACCCGCAGCCCCAATCCACTCAACATCGTCCGTAGTGACGATTTGAACACGGGAACCAGTTTGTACCGTAAATCGGGACGCGTATTTATCCGAGGCGCGGTCCAGCAATTTCATGACTCGCTGTGCCATTTCGGCCTTTGATGAGGAATCGATCAGATCCCGAGCTCGACCCACCGCTGCCGCGAAGCGTGCGTCGTCCACCGGTTTCAGCAGGTAATGCAGTGCATGGACATCGAATGCCCGCAAAACATGTTGCTCATAGGCTGTGAGAAAAATGACTGCCGGCATGCGTTCTCTAGGCAATGCGCGCAGAACCTCAAAACCGTCCATGCCCGGCATCTGGATGTCAAGGAACACAACATCGGGAGATAGTTGCAAAATTCTCTCGGCCGCGGATATTCCGTCTCCGCATTCGCCAACGATCTCCACATCCTTGAATCGACGCAGCCTATGAACGACACCGCGCCGCGCTAAGGGCTCGTCGTCGACGATTAGAACGCGCACGGTGAAGCCTCCTGCAGGTTCGCAGCCCGGCGTAAAGGCAATTCCAGCACGACTTCGCAACCGCCCGCTTCGGGCCACCCAAGCGAGAATTCAAAATCCGTGCCATAAAGTGATTTCAGGCGCTCCGCCGTGTTTCCCAGTCCGATTCCATTTCCATTCCTCTTTTGCCCGCCTTCACCCCGACTTCCGGAGTTCACGATCACAATGCGCAATCTGTTGGCATGCAGCGCGCTGTTGATGGTAATCCACCCACCCTCGATCAGTGGCGCCACCCCATAGCGCACCGCATTCTCTACCAGAGGCTGGAGCAACATATTGGGCACGAGTGCATTCCGCGTTTCAATCGGTATTTCCATATCGAACCTCAACCGTTCTCCCAGCCTTGTTTGTTCAATGGCAAGATACCCCTCGGTGAAAACCAACTCCTGGGCGAGAGCCACTTCGGCGGTAACCTCGGAGTCGAGGCTTGTGCGCAGAAGATCTCCGATCTGCGCCAGCATCCGCGTGGCCGCAGGCGCATTTCCATCCAGAACGAGAGTGGAGACCGCATTGAGCGAATTGAATAGGAAGTGGGGATTCAACTGATAGCGAAGTGCAAGCAGGCGCGCCTCTCTGACCTCAGACTCGGCGCGAAGCAGACGCTCCCTCTCCAGGCTCGATTGCTGCCATTGCTTAATGCTGAAATACAGACTGCACCATACGAAGAGGATGAAAAAAGACCACATCAAAACTGCAACCAAAGCGTGCCAGGGCACATGATAGAAATTCTGCAAAATAAGGCCCGCTGCGCAGGCTACGGGAATGGAGGTGACGAGGGCTGCCGCGGCTGCTTTCAATTCATAAGCGATCCACGATTGCGATTGCCGCAGCAGCCAACGGCAAAAAGGGCGCAGGGCACAGCTTCCCAGGAACATCAAGACGATAGGCACCGTCTCTTCATCGATATGCACACGCTTAGTCAAGAAATTATGTATCGATTCAAGAAGGTCGAAAATGTAAAAGCAGCCCCATCCAACAAGCTGGACTTGCCAGAAAGACCTCAAATTCAGGACATTCTCTCGATTCATGAATAGCATTTTAGCGTAGGCGGTGAAGAGACATTCCACGGCCTGGCGCGCAAAACCTTCGACTCATCGCATCTCTCAATCGTCCCGCGGATTAGGTCCGGCTTGTTAACTTCATTGAACTAGGCTCTTCGTACGGTTCGCAGTCTCCTTACGTCGCAAAGCAGATGGGAATGAGGTCGACCGCCGCCCAACTTTTCGCCGAACGCCGCTTCGGCCAGTTCTCGCTTCGCGCAACCTTCTAGCAAAAATACTCTCCCGGAGGACCCGATGAGCCGAAATGGATTCCCTGCAGTCGCCGCCCTAATCCTCGTCGCCAGTTCTGTCTCTGGAATTTCGCGACAGATGTGGGCGCAGAATGCCAAAACTCAATATCCAGCTATGGCGCCGCTTGACCAATATTTGATGGCAGACCGGAATGCTGAGATAGCACTTGCGCGGAGCGCCGCACCCACATCCATATCACGCGATGCAGCAGTTCTCGTTCTGGAGAAAACTGGCTACCAGACCGCGGCCGAGGGGAAGAACGGATTCACCTGCCTGGTTGAACGCTCGTGGATGTCTCCGTTTGATAGTCCGGAGTTCTGGAATCCAAAGATGCGTGGGCCCATTTGTTATAACCCAGCCGCGGTGCGGACAATTCTTCCCTACACGGTGAATAGAACGAGGCTGGCTTTGAATGGACCATCCAGAGCACAGATGCGTGAAAACATCACAGCCGCGATCGCGAAGAACGAACTTCCGATGCCTGACGCCGGCGCCATGTCTTACATGATGTCGAAATCAGGGAACCTTGGTGATTCCGTTGGAAACTGGCGCCCGCACCTTATGTTTCATGTTCCCAAGACAGACGCTAAGACAGACGCTGCGAATTGGGGAGCAGACCTGGCGGGTTCACCGGTATTGTTCAACGACGAATATCGCGATGTTCCCGAGCCGGAGACCATTCTCATGGTTCCCGTTTCCCACTGGTCAGACGGCACCGAGGTGCCACAAGACACTTCATTGATGGCAGGGTATCAGGCGCAATGACGATTTCGATTAACCGATGCAGCCGGACGAATCGGAGGTAGCAAATGATGCGCTTCAGCCAATTTCTTATGAATGCTCCGGTGGTGCGAAGACTCGGACTATTGATTGCTTCGCCCCTATTGCTTTTCGGAGCCGTGAGCTCACCACAACCCGCGATCGCGCAGAATATTTATGCGGCTGTGCATGGCACAGTGACAGATACGAGCGAAGCGGCCATCCCTGGAGCCGCAGTATCGATTACCAATACGAGTACCGGCATCACCACCACGGCAACGACAGATAGTCACGGCTACTATATTTCTCCCCAACTGCAGATCGGCGGCCCCTACACCGTCGCTATCACCTCCAGCGGCTTTCAGAAGTTCTTTTCGACCGGCCTCACGTTGAACCTGAATGACAATCGCGAAGTCAGCGCCCGGCTGCAAATCGGCTCTGCCGTGCAAACCGTTGAGGTGCAGGCAGCGGCGGTGCAGGTGGAAACTTCAGATACCCAGTTGAAGCAGGTGTTTACCGCTCAGCAAATGGAACAGGCGCCTCTCCTCGGCCGCGACGTGACCGGCTTGCAAAAGCTCGCGCCTGGCAACATGGAATCAAGTGATCGGTTCGGCAACTTTTCTGCCAATGGCAGCCAGACGCAAAGCAATACCTACCTGGTCAATGGCGCTGATATCACCGACTCATCGCTCCAGAGCGAGGGCCTGTCAGTGAATCCCGACGCGCTGGCGGAACAGAACATTGTGACCAGCACGCTGAACCCGGAGTTTGCCCGCAACAGCGGGGCCATCCTCAACCAGGTGCTTAAGTCGGGAAGCAACACCT
>JBARKD010000728.1:0-9149 GCA_049800615.1 Acidobacteriaceae bacterium
CCATCACGGGAGACCCTCAACGAGGTTTTCCCGGAGGTTGGACCACCGTGTCGCAGGGTAGCGCGCCGCCTGGCTCGCCGATCAGCGCAACACTGTTGGAACAGAACATCGCCGTATTCCTCACCGATCCGAATGGCGGAATCTACACCACGCTAGGGGGAACGTTGGTGATGCCTCCCAAAATCGACTCAACGACAATTTATGGACCTGGTGGCAACGTGATCGCCTCCATAAACGGGCAGGTTCCCCTGACGATCGGCGTCCGTTACGCGGCCGGCGTGAAGGTTCAGCGTGGCAGCTTTCCCTCTTATACAGTTGGCGTCGTAGTGAATTCATCCTTGCCCGTGCCGGCATCACTTAACGTTTTGAATCGTGTAGTCGCTACCGGGTTTGTTCCGGAAACGGAGGAGCAAACGCGGAAATTCGCATTCACGCCGAGCGAGCCGGGCTCATTTCTGCTCGGATTCCAGCTTCAGGATATAACCGGTGCGTTCAGCGCAGGCGATGTCATTCGCGTCTCTTGCGGGGCGGCCAACGTGGGCTTGTACGGCCAAGTCACTTCGCGTTTCACCGGTGAGCCAATCGGTGGAGCTTCGATCAGTACCGGCAATCTCGAGACCGTATCGGCAAGCGATGGTAGCTGGCATTTAGCTACGGCAAGCGGGGGCCCCTTACAGGTAGCTATCGTGAAGACCGGATATTCCAGCACGGTCGCGGTGAACGTGAGCGTGCCTTCTGCTTCGGGGGTTCGCATCGACACACCGCTCGAAGAGCCGTTTACGGCGCTGACGTTAGCCGGGGTGTCCTACACGACGTACGTCGATTATTCACGAGGCCGGACGATACTTCACACAGTCCGGATCAACCCGCTCTCTTCATCTGGGATAGTCTCGTTCGCGCAGGCGCCGGATCTATCCGCGGGCGTGAATCTGCAAGACATTGCGACCGCACAGAAGTCACTTGTCCTTATTAACGGGGGCTACTTCGATGAAAGCCAAGGGGCGGATCACGGACGATCGCAAGGCTACCTCTATACAAACGGCTTTGCGAATCCGGAGGTATTGCCCAATCCTTATGACACTTTCGCGGAACCGGGCCCTCCCAACGTGATCGAACCCGCGAACTACCTACCAATGCTGACGATTGCGGGTGATAGCGTTCATCAGCAAATCGATATCGTCCAAACTGAATCGGACTTCGAGTCGCTGAACAGCTCACAGTGGCGTAGAGATGGCGATGGTCATCCGATCTGGGCTCTGAGCGACGTTTCCTACGCATTGCAGGCGGCGCCGACGCTCCTCATGAACGGCTTGGTTGTCTGGCGCGGAGACTTCGATGTCTCCTCAGGATATCTGCAGTACTTTCCTCGCACGGCCGTTGGGGTTGGCCCTGGTACGGCGGGCGTTAATACTCTGTACCTTGTGGTCGCAGATGGCGAGGGCATAAATGGAGGCAACGGTGCGACGCACAATCAACTAGGAGAGTTTTTTCGGGATGTGCTTGGCGCAACTGCAGCGATGAACCTCGATGGCGGCGAATCGACCGAGATGGTACTGCAAGGCGCCAGCGGACAGCGCATCGTGAACATGCTCACATCCGAGAATAACGAAGCCCCTGATGGATACGTGCCCAGTGGCGTAGTGGAGAACTATCTAAAAATTCGCATCTGACAACGCGCATGGACATCGCTTGCATCAAGCGCAGCCAGCTTATCGCCTGATTTTGCCGAGCCTTTGCAAAGTCTTCCGGTGGCTGAAAGTAGGCAAAATCTCGATCCACTTCGGCCGCAGAGTAGATATCGGTCAGCATCTGGCAAACGATGCGAGCAGCGGGTCAAGAATTTGTATAACCGCACTATTTTCTGCCTACTACATGTTTCCCCAAGTTACTCCCGCTAAAGTCGGCTTCCGTCTACCAATGCAGCTTAAGTGTCCGTAAAACCGGCATCTCGGACACGTGATTGCCAGGATTCGATCAAAGGCACCGCGTTGATTGCAAATGCTACTCATAGCGCAGCGCATGTATTGGATCTACCCTGGATGCCTGAAGTGCCGGCATGTAGGTCGAGACGATTGCAACTAGCGCGACGAAGACAGGAACGCCAAGCAGCACAGCAACTGAGTGTTCGGCGATGTGCCCTTGGAAAACACGTTGTAGCAGGTGAGGTATGGCTGCGGAAAGAGGCAATCCAACGAGCAATCCGATAGCCGTCAACTTTATCCCATTCTTCAACACCATCAGCAGGATGTGCCGGCGATGCGCACCCAACGCCAACCGGATCCCAATTTCCTGTGTCCTCTGATTTACCGTAAAAGCAATCACGCCGTAAATGCCGATCGCGACCAGCAAGAGCGCCAGAATGGCGAAGATCTCGAGCATGAGAACCACAAGGCGGTTACCGCCGACCCTGTTCGCGATCACTTGCGTCATGCTTAGAGGGTTATCAATCGGCTGATTCCTGTCCACTGACCAAATGGCTTGGCGTAGCGGGGCAATCAGAGCTTCGGGATTGGTGTTGGTCCGTGCCACAAGTGTGAGATTGGCTTCCGGATATTGTGCATAAGGAAAATAGATTTGCGGCTGAAAGGATGATTGGCCTTGATAGTCAGCTACGTTGACAACTACGCCTACGATCTCCGCGGTGGTCTGATCTGAAGAAGCATTCAAGGATACGGTCACATGCTTCCCGAGGACATCTTCCTTGGCAAAGAACTGCTTAACGAAGGCTTCGTTGACGAGTGCTACCGGCGGCTTGCTTGCGTTGTCCGAAGAGATAAATCCTCTGCCCCGCAAGAGCACAATGTTCATTACGCGGAGATAATCCGGGCTGATTGCGTAGTACCGTGCCCACGGGCGCTCCTCCGGCTTAGCAATTGGCTGCCCCTCTACACTGAACTTGACCATGCGGGCCCGACTTATCGGCACGTTTGTAGTGGCTGCGGCGAGGTGCACGCCTGGAAGGTTAGCAATGCGCTCTACGCTCGCATCGACAAATGCCCGCTGCTTCGCAGCACTATCATACGTTCCCGCCGAGAGTTGTAGCCCGGTCGTGATCACCTGCTCTGGGTCAAACCCAGCGTGCAACCGATCCAGATCGTATAAGCCCTTGATCACCAATGCGCAGCAGGTGAGCAGTATCAATGCTAGCGAAATTTGCCCCACAACCAGGACGCTGCGAAGCCGGCCTCGCTTTCTTCCGGACGACCTGGTACGGTCCACTTCTTGAAGTGATGAACTTGGATGAACGTTCGAAGTTTCAAGCGCAGGCAAGAGCCCGAAAATCAATGCTGCGAAGACCGAAACGGCCAAAGTAAATGCCAGTACACCTCCATTCATCGTGATCTTGTCGGCGATGAAAGCGCCATCCGAGTTGAAATCCAGCCGCGCGCGGAGTAAGCGGACTCCTGCAAAAGCCACCAGGAGAGCAAAACCGCTGCCAATCAGTGACAGAAGGAGATTTTCGACCATGAGTTGCCGCACTAGACGCCACCTTCCGGCACCCAGAGCCTTACGGATCGCGAATTCCTTTTCTCTAGACAGACCCCGCGCAATCAAGAGACCGCTGATGTTACCGCAAACGATAAGCAGAACCGAACCGGCCACGCCCATGAGCAAAGCAAGCACCATGCGCGTGGTCTATTCGACAAAATAATCCTCGATGGACATGACCGAAGCGCCCCAGCCCGTTCCAGCTCGGAGCACACTAGCGGAGTAACGCTTGTCGAGCGATTGCACCTCTGCCTTGGCTTGCGCAAAAGCCAAGCCCGGTTTCAATCGCGTGACAACGGATAGGTCGCGTGGTGCATCCGCTCGTGGAACCCTCTGTTCATCCCCGAAAACGAGCGGGGTCCATATATCAACCGGATAAAATGCCTGCCTAAAATCGTTCGGCATGACACCAATGACGGTGTATTTCTCGCCATCGAGTCGAATCGCTCTGCCAATTATTCCAGGATCAAGTCCGAATCCGCGTTGCCATAGGCTCTTGCTAAGGATCACAACGTGTCCATGCTCTGGCCGGTCATCGCCGAGTACGAGGGTACGCCCCAGCTCGGCAGTGGCGCCCACCAATTTAAAATAATTTTGGGAAACCTGAAATGCCCTTAAGCGCTCTGGTTCCCCGCTTTCGCTCAGGTTGAAAGTCCTGAAGGAACCGGCGGCCATCTCACTGAAACTCTGCGCTTGTTCACGCATAAACAAAAATTCCGGCACGCTGAGAGGGCCGTGATCTTCATCGGACGACGTATCAGTCCCAACAATCATTCCAACGCGGTCCGCCTCATGTATTGGGGGCCGCCGTAATATGCCGCTAGTGAGGCTGTAGAGACTGGAGTTGATTCCGATACCGAGCGCCAGGGTCAACGTCGCAGCGATCGTGAAGCCTGGAGATTTGAGCAGTCCGTGTATTCCGTACTGGATATCCTCTCGAATGCTATCGAGAACCAGGGCAGCATCCGCGGCCGTCACGCGTTCCTTCACAACTGTGGAGTTTCCGAAGCGAAGGAGGGCATTTCGTTGCGCTTCTTCCGGTGGCATGCCTGACGCAATGTTGTCTTCCGTACGCATTGCGATATGCGACTCCAGTTCGGCATCGATCTCTCGCCCTACTTGGGAGCGAGCAAACAGATTTGAGATACGGCGATAGAGCGACATCGGCAATCTCCTCACGCATACCGCAACAATGCGCGGACGCCTTTCACCAGCAGTTCAAAGTTCTTTTCTTCTTCATGCAACTGCTTCCGCCCCGCGCTCGTTAGCCTGTAATACTTCGCCTTCCGGTTGGTCTCCGTCAGTGCCCACTCAGAACCGATCCATCCGCTCTGTTCCATGCGATGCAGAGCCGGGTAGAGAGAGCCCTCTTCTACGCTGAGCAATGCATAGGACGCCCGCCGAATGTGAAGGACAATACCATAACCATGCAATGCGCCCAACTGCGAGAGTGTTTTAAGAATCAGCAGCTCCAGGGTTCCCTGTAGGTCATTCTTTGCCATGCCGGTATACCCCTAGACAACTTGGTGTCAATGAGCGTATGCCTAGATACGTAGGTGTGTCAAGAATTCACTGCCAATCGAAGGAAGAAGCACAAATCAAGAACGGTCGAGAGGCCATCAAGTATTTGCAATCGTAATTCGTAGACTTGCTTTTCCTCGACGTGCAAATGCCCAACGTCGGTGGATTCGAAGTCGTGGAGAGAGTTGGCTTACAACATCTTCCTCCCACCGTCTTCGTGACCGCGTATCAGGTTTGCGGTAACTGGCCACGAGCGCCCATTATGAAGTGCGCCCTTTCTGCCGCTGCTGAGGCAGGGCAATAATTTGGGATCGATACGTTTGTGCAGTGGCCCATCCTGGAGATTGGGAAATGTTAAAGCGGATTCGAACGGCGTCGCCGCGTTTCAAGGCTAGGATTGCCGGTGGCCTTTTTTTGCTCGGCATACTCACGGCGGCATTCACCCAGTTCTTCGTTCACGGCAGGTTGGGTTTCGCAGCGGACCTCGTAGCGGGCGTCATCGAGGTCTCGAGCATGATCGCTGTAACGCTGCTCTTCTACGACCTCTTTAGGGCGGTGAACGGGAGCCTTTCCTTGCTCGCGGCGTCCTTCAACGTCGTGGCACTCACGTTAGAGCTTCTTCAATTCAATCCTCGGGGCGCGATGATCGGCATAGGATTTCACGCGTTCAATTGCTTCCTGATCGGCTACCTCCTCTTCCGGTCGATTTTCCTGCCTCGAATTCTGGGCGCGCCGATGGTATTTGCCGGTTTGGGTTGGCTGGTCTTTCTGTCACCGACGCTTACACACTTTCTATTCCCCTACAATCTGGCCTTGGGTCTCGTCGGGGAAGGTTCGGTGTCCCTGTGGCTCCTCGTGATGGGCGTGAACGTTCAACGATGGAAGGAACAGGCCAGCGCATGAAAGCCGCCTGCACCAGATACGGGCCGCCAGGCGTTGTTGTCCCACGCGCGGGTAATCGGGAGCGTCCCGAAAAGTCAGGTTTTTCAGAACTTCCCCAAGCGAGAGTCGAGGCGGCCAACTTACCAATTCCGTTTCAAGGAAAACTCCACGACCCACAAGGCTGCATTACTTCCGGATTGGCGACAACTCGGAAGTCAGAATGACTGGAACAACTCCTTCTGATTTTGCGTAGGGAGAAACATGAGATGCTGGCCGATTTTCGTGGTTTGGATGCTCTGCGGCATTTCCTCGCTTTCCCATTCTCACCGACTGGCAGCACAGGTGACGCGTGTCCAAACAGCAGCGGGCGTTTCCGAACAGATGTTTGTCCAAATCGGCGGCATCCCTCAATGGATCACAATCAAAGGCAAGGATCGCAACAACTCGGTTGTGCTCATTTTGCATGGCGGACCGGGAGACGCGTTGAGCCCGTACGCCGATTCTATGTACGCGGGATGGGACAAATCCTTCACGATGGTGCAATGGGACCAGCGTGGTGCCGGCAGAACCTTCACGAAAAATGGCCCCTCGATCGAGCCGACGATGACTGTCGAGCGCATGGCCCAGGATGGTATCGAAGTTACTGAATTCCTGACCAGGCATCTTAACCAGAAAAAGATCATTATTCTCGGTGGCTCCTGGGGTTCCATCCTCGGTATCTACATGGTCCATGCACGACCGGACCTCTTCTACGCTTATGTCGGCTCTGCCCAGATGGTGAATTGGCAGGAGAACTTATCTGCCGGTTATGCGCGTGTGCTTGGAATGGCGCATGCGGCCGGCAATCAGCAGGCGATCGCAGCGCTGACCGCAATTGGCCCTCCCCCCTGGCATTCGGTTGCCAAGTGGCCTGTGTATCGGAAATGGGAAAGAAGTTACCAAGCGAAGCTGGTGACCAGCCCTACAAATCCCGCGACAATCAATCCCGAATACGCCTCGCCCGAGGAACAGGCTCAGTACGCCGAAGCAGATGATTTCTCCTTCATGCATTTCTGGGGGGAAACCTTGTCGGGGCCGCTCACCAAGGTCGATCTTCCAGCTCTCGGAAAGACTTTTGCGGTTCCGTTCTTCATCATCCAAGGCCAGCAAGACCTAACCGCTGCTCCAGAATTGGCCAAGGCCTATTTCGACAGCATTAAGGCGCCGGAAAAGCAGTTCTATCTGGTTCCGGGTACGGGGCATGAGGACTCTGCGACCTCATTGGCTTTGACCCTGAAGGTACTCATCGAACAGGTGCGGCCTCTAACCCTGGCGTCGCCGGCCGGTTCATCATCCAGGTAATTGCTCATCGGCGACCCCTATCTAATACTCACATGGGCCGGAGAGGCAGCCGATTTAGTACTAGGGAGTTTCGGAAACTGTTACATCGCCCCGGGCGGGTGACCGCCTGGAACTGTCCTCATAAATAGACCAAGTTCGGAGAGGCCGCGCATGAGACCCGCTCTCGAAGCGGGGCTCAGGGTCCAACCAGAAGCCGCAGACCCATATAGATCCATATAGTCCCATATATGAGACAAGTTCTAACCGGACTTTGGGAAGAATCGGGTAATCTCCGGGTTGGCGACAATACGCTCAGAAGGAGCGTATTGTGTGCGAATGAGGGTTTCTCCGCCGTCTTGGGTGCTGCTCCTGACATGTGCCACACTCCTCGCGGGACAGACGCACCATGCTCCGCTTGTTGAGCTTTATACCGACAATCAGGGGCAATGTAATCCATTGCCGGTGGGCAGAACGCTCTATGCAGTCGTCTTCGATGACGGGGACCTCAAACATATTGACACCTCAAATGATTCAGACGATGGCTTAGTGGTAAAGCGCCGAGTTTTGGCAGCTCCGGAATTGACCGCGTTGCAACAACGACTCGGGAGCGAAACACTCCATCAGTTCACAGGAATCATCAACGCTGATCATCAGCCGCGGCCCTCCGACTGTCAGACGATCCTTGAGGTTTCCATTCCGCGAGGTCGCACCCTGCAACGGTTTGTCATGCGCGGCTTCGATGCAAAGGGTGGACGACCGTTCCCCCGGGCGATTAACGGGTTACTCTGTGGCGTCGATGGTCTCACACATGTGCAGTATCCACTCTCGTCGAATTGCCCAGAGTAGCCCTGACGGTAGCTCTGGTTGGACCACCGGCAATCCGGACACAACCCAAAATCGACCTATTTCCGTGTCGGCGACAATCCGACCTAAACCCGCGATTCGACCTTCAATCCGTCTGGAATGAGCGCTTGGTATGTGGTCACCGGTCGAGAGCCACGAAGAGGCTTCGCCCTCAGACCCACGCCAACTTGCTGTTACAGGTTTGCACGAAATCTGCCTCATTTCGACCTGAGAAAATCCCCAAGGTCCTTATCAAACTCCTTCGGCTGGTCGAACCATGGGAAATGACCGGCGCGATCAATGAACAACAAGGTTGAATGCCTGAACGTAGCGCTTGTTTCATACGCCATCAACGGGTCCATTGGATCTTGGCGTCCGTTAAGAACCAATACTGGACGGTCGAAAGTTTTCAGCCGTGGTCGTAGATCATACCCCGGCGCGGTGATTTCTGGGCCGAGCACATGGCCGACTTCAGCGTGCCAGGCACTGCTCAACTCTCCCGCCAGCTGCTCCCCGATTTTTCGATCAAAAAAGAGAGCCTTGGTCTCCAACTCTGCTATTGCCGCTCGCGATTGTGGCGAGTCCGCCTTCTCAAGCGTCCCGAGCTGATCCCGATCTTCGAGCGAAAGACGGTCGAGCACGTTGTCCTGGAAGGCAGTTAGGTACTGGAAGGCGACCGGAGCCGTGTCCAGGAGAATTATCTTATCGATCCTCTCTGGAAAAGCCGCAGCGTAATCCATCGCCAGAACTCCGCCAGCAGAGTGCCCGACGACAGTCCACCGCTGCACATTCAAATGCGCTCTGAGCGCCTCGAAATCTTCGAGATAAAGTGCCAGATCAATTGTGCTCTTGTCGATCCGCGGAGGGAGGGATCGCCCCGTGCCTCGCTGCTCGAGCAAGATGGCATGCCCGTATTTCGCGATTTCTGAAGCCACCGTAAGCATATAGTCGCAGTCGTCTCCCGGGCCGCCACTCAAAATAAGAACCGGCTCGCCAGCACCCAGCGATCGATAATAAAGATCGAATCCGTCTCTGGGAATCGTTTCAGTTTTAAACTGATCCTCATAGCCCGCCAATGGTGACAGTGTGTTTTG
>JBARKD010000729.1:0-2073 GCA_049800615.1 Acidobacteriaceae bacterium
CTCGTCCAGGAACCGCGCCGCTCCCCAACCCGGCCCGCATTTCCCGATTTGCTGTAACACTGCATCAATACAATGAGACCGGACGGCTCTAACGCGTCCAATTTGTCACAGAGGAGTTTGTATGGAACGCACAGCAAGCGCGGTGTGGAACGGCGGCTTGAAAGACGGCAAAGGAAAGATTTCTACCCAGAGCGGCGTGTTGAAAGACACTCAGTATTCGTTCAGCACCAGGTTCGAGAACGGAATCGGCACCAACCCGGAGGAACTGATCGCGGCAGCACATGCAGGCTGCTTTACCATGGCGCTGAGTGCTCAGCTCAGCACTGCGAATCTGCCCCCCGAGTCCCTCGATACCAAGGCTGCGGTGACCTTTGAAAAAACCGATGCCGGCTTCACCATCACCAAGATCCACTTGACCACCACGGCCAAAGTTCCGGGTGCTGACAAAGCCGCATTCGACAAGGCTGCGGCGGAGGCCAAGGCCAATTGCCCCATCTCTCGGCTCTTCAAGAACAACGCCGAGGTTTCTCTCGACGCCAAGCTCGTCTAGCTGCGGACCAGTCCATGAGACCAGTTCCGAACTGGTCTCATGCAGCTAGCTGTTGGCGACGATATAGTCGCGCAGACTGCGGTTGATGTCGGCCGCTTGCCCAACCCCGTTGTCGAGCAGTTGGATCCACTGCTTTGTTGCCTCATCGTGCGACATCGCGCCCAGCAGATAATTAGCCTGCACGATGATCTCCAGCGCGTTGCTTAGATCGTGCGACAAACGGCGTATTTCTTTGGCTTGTTCTGCGGGGATCGGGTGTGTTTTTTCCGTCATTCCAACCTCAGCCGGGAACGTACAACCCGGAGTCATCTTGTTTTTCCCACAATGCGACACATCGGCTTTACGTTCTGGCGTATATCCCTCCCCTAGGTTGAGAAGAGAGGCCGTTAAAGTTATTGTAATGTCATGAATCCTTACGCACGACAGCTAGGCAGTCGCGATCCTCTCAAGGTTGTAGCCACCACCGCCAGGCATCTTGAACAACTTTCGGTTGCCCTTGGTCCGGTCCGAATGGAGGAAGCGCCCGCGCCCGGAAAGTGGAGCCCGCGCGAAATTCTGTGTCATCTGGCGGATTGCGAACTGGTTTTCAGCTATCGTCTCCGCCAGGCTCTGGCCCAGCCTCATCACGTAATCCAGCCATTTGACCAGGACGTCTGGGCGGCCAACTATTCGGGTTATGATCCACAGGCGGCCATGATGACCTTCTCTTGCGTCCGCCAGTGGAATCTCATGTTTCTGCGCTCCGTATCGCCCGAGGCCATGACAAAACCCGTTACGCACCCGGAGCGCGGTGTAATGACCTTCCGCACGCTGATCGAGACCATGGCGGGCCACGACCTGAACCACCTGGCGCAACTGGAAGCGATTGCCGTCCAGGTCCCCATAAGCCGGTAGGCTTCAAGCCTGGCCATGCTTCTGCGCGTTTGACATCGCGGCCGGCTTTTGTACACTAGACGTTACTGCCTATCCAGCCGTTCGCGCTGGATTCAGCGTGCCGGAGTGGCGGAATTGGCAGACGCGCATGGTTCAGGTCCATGTACTCGCAAGGGTGTGGGGGTTCGAGTCCCTTCTTCGGCACCAATCATTCTTTACTTACCTGATTCTAAAGGATTTTTCCGAACGGGTTTCCCGGCCTTCTTCCCAATCGTCTACGTCCGCTCAGTGCACCAGCATGGGGATCTCTCGCTCAATCAGTTCGATCATCGTCGTGTAGCGAAGTCGCTTTTCGGGAGTTTCAGCCTTCTCGGCCTGCGCGCCTAGCTCGGCTACCGAGGGCTTTAGACGCAAAGGCAAATCGCGCCAATAGTACTTCAAATCGTCATGCTCCCAGTCCGCATAGGTGGATTCCCAGGTTCGTCCGCCTTTAGCCTGGTTGGGAAACACGATCTCGAGCGGCGAGACGGCTTCGTCATAGCTTTGAAACCGGCAATCCACCGAAAAACGGAGCTGGTTGGAGGTACTCAGCGTGGAGCTATGCACCGTCAGGCTGTGAAAGATTGCCACATCTCCTGCATTGATTTGCC
>JBARKD010000730.1:0-4482 GCA_049800615.1 Acidobacteriaceae bacterium
AGCCGGCCAGGGAATCGCGCACATCCGGCGGCTCGACGGCGATGCCCATCTCGCGGCACTCCTTAATGTACTTGACCACGTTCTCGGGCTTCGAAATTTCGGAGCTGAGGAGCGCGGCCATGAACTCCACCGGGTGGTGGGTCTTGAGCCAGGCGGTGTGATAGGCCAGCAGCGCATACGCGGCCGAGTGCGACTTGTTGAAGCCGTAGCCGGCAAACTGCTCCATCAAGTCGAAGATGTGGACCGCTTTGTCTTTGGGATGCTTGCGGGCGATGGCTCCCTGAACAAAACGATCACGCTGCTTGGCCATCTCCTCGAGATTCTTCTTGCCCATCGCGCGGCGCAGCAGATCGGCTTCGCCGAGCGAATAGCCGGCAAGCACGTTGGCAATCTGCATCACCTGCTCCTGGTAGACGATGACGCCCAGCGTCTCCTTCAGGATGGTCTCGAGCTCGGGCAATTCATACGCGACCGTCTTGCGGCCCCACTTGCGCTCGATGAAGTCGTCAATCATGCCGCCCTGGATGGGGCCGGGCCGGTAGAGGGCGTTGAGAGCGGTGAGGTCCTCGACGGAGCTGGGCTTGTAGCGGCGCAGCACGTCGCGCATGCCGCCGGACTCAAACTGAAAGACGCCGGACGTGAGGGCGCGATGGAAGACCTTCTCGTAGGTCTCGGCGTCATCCAGCGCAATCAGCGACATATCCAGCTTCTTGCCCAGCTTGCGCTCGATGAGGATGAGGGCATCGTCAATGACGGTCAGCGTCGTGAGCCCAAGAAAGTCCATCTTGAGCAGGCCCAACTTCTCGACCGCTTTCATGTCATAGGCGGTGACGATTTCCTCGTTTTTGCTGCGGCAGACGGGGACGAGCTCGGTGAGCGGCTGGGGCGCGATGACCACGCCGGCGGCGTGCACGCCGGCTCCGCGGACGAGGCCTTCGAGTTTGCGCGCGGTGTCCACCAGCTCCTTGACCGGGGGCTCCTTCTCGTAGGCCTCCTGAAGCTGGGGCGAATCTTGCAGAGCTTTGTCGATGGTGACGCCGATGATGGCGGGAATCATCTTGGCGATGCGGTCGACTTCGCCGTAAGGCAAATCAAGTGAACGGCCCACATCCTTAATAGCGGCGCGCGCAGCCATGGTGTTGAACGTGATGATCTGCGCCACCTGCTCGCGGCCGTATTTGCGGGTGACGTACTCGATCACTTCGCCCCGCCGGTTCATGCAGAAGTCGATATCGATATCGGGCATGGAGACGCGCTCGGGATTGAGGAAGCGCTCGAACAGCAGCTCGTTTTGCAGGGGATCGATGTCGGTGATCTCCATTGCGTAGGAGACCAGCGACCCGGCGGCGGATCCGCGGCCGGGGCCGACGGGGATGTTGACCTCGCGGGCGTACTTGATGAAGTCCCAGACAATGAGGAAGTAGCCGGAGAACTTCATCTGCTGGATGCAGTCGATTTCACGTTCCAGGCGTTGTTCGTAGTCTGAGATTTCGCGGCGGCGCAGGCCTCGCTCGCCTAGTACGCGGATCGTGGTGTCGAGGCGCTTGCGGAATCCGGAGCGGCAGACCTCGGCAAAGTAGCTGTCGATGGTGTGGCCAGGGGGAACGGCAAATTCGGGAAAAGGATTGGTGACCTTGCTGAGCTTGAACCCGCAGCGCTCGGCAAACTGCATGGTGCGGCTGACCACTTCGGGCGCGTGGGAGAAGAGGCGCTCCATCTCAGCCGCGCTCTTGACGTAGAACTGGTCGCTGTCGAATTTGAAGCGCTTGGGGTTGTGGATGGAGTCCGCGGTCTGGACGCAGAGCAGGACTTCGTGCGCGTGGTGATCGTCTTCGCAGAGGTAGTGGCTGTCGTTCGTGGCGACCAGCGGGATGTCCAGATCCTTTTCCATGCGGAAGAGGTCGGCATGGATTTTCTTTTCGAGCTCGAGACCCTGGTCCTGAATTTCGAGGAAGAAGTTACCGCGGCCGAAGATTTCCTGGTACTGCGAGGCGGTGGCTTTGGCGGCCTCGTATTTGCCGTCCATGAGCTTCTGGCAGACTTCGCCGGCCAGGCAGCCGGAGAAGCCGATGAGTCCCTCGGCGTGTTTGGCGAGGTAGTTTTTGCTCACACGGGGCTTGCGATAGAAGCCGTGGAGGGAGGCTTCCGACGTGATGCGGACCAGGTTGCGGTACCCTTCTTCGTTTTCCGCCAGCACCAGCAGGTGGTTGTACTTGTTTTCTTTGTCCGGGGTGGCGCGGTGGTCCTCTTCGGGACATATATATAGTTCGCAGCCCAGGATGGGCTTTATGCCCCGCTCCTTGGCCGCGTCAAAGAAATGGACCGCTCCGTAGATGTTGCCGTGATCGGTAATGGCCACGGCTTTTTGCCCGATTTTATCGACGTGGGCTACCAGTTTTTCGACGTCACAGGCGCCGTCCAACAACGAATAGTCTGTATGCAAATGCAGGTGGGTGAACTCAGCAGCCATGGGAATAGCTTTAGTCTATTCCGCTTAGGGGGTATTCACGCGCGAGGGAGTGTGCAAGAAGTGGTGCAGTTTGAGGAAAAGCAGGCGGGAATAGTAATCAGGCGAGCATCATGCAAAATGCGTGTGCTCGCCTGAATGAAGCTGGCTACGACACAAGCAGAAGATCGAGCTCAGGCTTGTCGGCCACGGCGACATATTTGGGCCGCGGCGATAGGGACACGCGCCCATCACTTGCGAAGAGGAAGTCGAAGTTCTGCAGGCAATCCCCGCAGAGCCAAAAATGTTCCACCCGGGTCTGCGTCCCGATTCGGTGCGTGGTGCGTACCACTCGACCGCTGCGCAGGTAGCGGAGTTCCTTGCGGCACTCCGGGTTCATGCATTGAGAAATCATGGTGCACCTCTGTGTTACTCCGCTAAGGATACTCCCGGTAGGTTACCTGTGCGTTCCCCCAATAACTCCAAAGTTGTACGAAGGAGTGCATTATTTTCCACATGGGAATCGAAAAGAACAATGACTCTTGCTATATCTGCTCGCAAAACCTTGCCCCAACAGCGGTTGGATGCCGCGGGTATTAAAAGGGGTTTCCGTGAAAAAATTTCACGGAGTGGAATACGAGGGCGCCGCTTTCATCGACAATTATTTTTGGGTACCCAAGCGGACATTAAATCTGATTTACGCTAGCCGTCTCGCGCCGTCGGAAGCCCGGCATAGATAAATATCGGCATCGATCTCCGTGGCGGCGCGGTACCTGGCGTGGATCTCCTCACGAAAAGGGTCGGCCTGGTTCTGATCCACCAGGTTGACGGTGCAGCCACCGAAGCCCCCGCCGGTCATGCGGGCGCCGTAACAGCCGGGCAAGGTGGACGCGATGTCCACCAGGATGTCGAGCTCGGTGCAACTGGCCTCGAAGTCATCGCGAAAGCTGCGGTGGGCCTCGGCCATCAGGACGCCGAATTGTTCGAGATCGGCCCGGTCGAGGGCGCCGGCGGCGCGCTCGACGCGCGCGTTCTCGGTTATGACGTGGCGGCAGCGGCGAAAGACGTTTTCGGGCATCTGGTCACGGCACTGGTTGAGCTGCTCGACGGTGGCGTCGCGGAGAGCCTGGATGGAGGGAAACGAGCGATGCAGGATGCGGGTGCCCTCTTCCACTTCTTCGCGGCGGACGTTGTACTGCCCGCCGGCATGTTCGTGCTTGACCATGGAGTTGCAGATGATGAGCCGCACGTGGGTGGGGATCGGCAGCAGGCGATATTCGAGGGAGCGGGTGTCGAGCATCAGCGCATGGTCCTGACGGCCGGCGCAGGCGATGAACTGATCCATGATGCCGCTCCGCGCCCCGACAAACGCGTTCTCCGCACGCTGGCAGGCACGGGCGATTTTGGCCAGTGGCAGCGTAGCGCCGGCAAGCTCCAGTAAGGCAAAGGCCGTGACCACTTCAATCGAGGCCGAAGAGCTGAGCCCGGCGCCGAGGGGGACATTGCCCTCGAGCGCCAGCGAAAATGCACCGGCGCGCACGCCTTCCTGGGCGAGGCTCCAAGCCACGCCGATGGGGTAGTCGCTCCAGTGCTTGCGGGCGGCGGCAGGAAGCGGGTCCGCGGGATACCACTCTTCTTCCCCCATGTTGGCCGAGGAGACCCGGATGCGCCCGTCGTTGCGCCTGCAGATTTCTGCCGTGGTGCGAAAGTCGATGGCCGCCGGCATGACAAAGCCGCCGCTGTAATCGGTGTGCTCGCCGATCAGGTTTACGCGGCCCGGCGCGGCGCAGCGTATCGCCGTGCCGCCGGGATTGGCCTGCTGAGGGACTGCGTCGTCGGAGGGAGCCATCTTCATACGGCCTTCACTGGCTGAGACGAGTTGGATCGTGCTAAGTCTACTTCGGTCCGGCAGGTATGGAAACCCCCTTAAGTCGCATCGGGTGAGAGCCTGTGACTTTTTGGCGTGAAAGGGCGCGGCTGAAAGAGTCTGCGTTGAGAACTGCGGTTTGTTCGATCCGCCATCGGCCTTGCCATGA
>JBARKD010000731.1:0-6511 GCA_049800615.1 Acidobacteriaceae bacterium
GTGTCGCCCGGACGGATCGCCTTGGCGACACCCGCCAGGACGAGCAACGCCGATCCGATGAGATAGAGCCCGATCAGTTCCACGACGGCCTGACCGTGGACGAGGCGGCGCCGGTCGTGGAAGCACAATGATATCGCCTATGAGACACAAGCACCTCATTACATTCGGCTCAGTCATGGTTGTGGCATGGGTGGCCGGCACGTTCCTCTTCATCTACTTCTGGCCACACCTCGTGAACAACCACTTCAAAAGAGCGATTGTCCATAAAGGGTTCGGCGACGGCCCCGTCCCCATCAATACGCTCTATACGGAGCCCCAAAAACTCTTTGCAGAGCCCCTTCACACATCGCTTCCGCCCGGAAGCTCGAATCTGATGACTGTTGGCGTGAACCACGACACGCTCCTTACCGTCGGCTGGTTGGACCTCAGTAAAGGACCGCAGGTTTTGCATGTGCCGGACTTCTCCGGGCGCTATTACAGCGTGCAGTTCACCGACCCGTTTGACGTCGACTTCGCTTATGTCGGCACCCGCGCCACCGGCACGCAAGCGGGTGATTACCTCATCACCGAGCCAAGTTGGCAAGGATTGGCGCCGCAGGGAGTGAAGCAGATATCCTCGCCGAACAATTCGGTGCTCGTGCTCGGCCGCATCCTTGTCTACGACGACAGCGATCTCCCGACTGCCTATCATCTTGCGAAACAGATTCAGTTTGTGCCACTCACCATTCGGCAACCCGGCAAGTAACACTCGATGCCGCGCGTTCGTGCAGCCTCGGGCAGAGGAACGAGCATCCAGTAATCGATGGTAGGGGAGCCGATACCGACTGCTGTTTGCGTACCATTTCTTTACCGCATATTGGCTGTATCCATAACGGATATATAATGGCAAACATGAGCAAGTCAGCCCCGGTCGTTCCGCTCACGCCAGCGGTTTTCCATATTCTCTTGGCTCTTCATGGCAGGGAGCGTCATGGATACGACATCATGCAGCAGGTCAAGACGGATTCGAACAACACTGTAAAGATGGGTCCCGGAACGTTGTACGGGTCGCTCGACCGTATGATCGCAGCGGGTTTTGTTTGCAGGAGTAATACACAGGATCCGCGCAGAATCTACTATAAGCTCACTGCACTCGGACAGGCTACACTGCGGGCAGAGGCCGAAAGGCTTTCGACCCTCTCCGCTTTAGCGCGCCGCCAGCTGGGAACGAGCCAACGTTATGCAGCAAATTGACAAGCGCAGAAGGTCGTGTTCGTTCGCCGTCTATGGGATGTTGCTGAGCCTTTATCCGCAGGAATACCTGCGGCACCATCGCGCGGAGATGCTCCAGAACTTTGAAGACTTTGAGCGCGTGTCATCGTCGAAGGCAGAGCTGTGGCTGTTCATGGGAAAGGATCTTGTGAACAGTTTCAGATCCCATTTGATAAAGTCGCTCTCGGGACAAACTGCCATCATTTTGCTTGTTCTTACCATTGCGCTCGCTCTCGCGCAACGCCATCCTGGTGAGCGCGAACACGCTGTCTGGATCTTCTGCTATGGATACCTGCCTGGATGGTTCGTTGGCTGGTGGGGGATGGCCCGGCAAGCCAAGCCAAACCATATCATCCCTCACTATCCCAAAACCTTGTGGGGACAGGGCGTCATCATTGGCATTGTTCTTGCGATCACGATTTCTGTCGCGCGTGAGCCTTCAATCTGGGTAATCTGCTACGGACTTACGCTCGGATGGTTTGCGGGAAGGTTCGGAAAGTGGCGGCAAATCAGCCACTAGCAGGCAGCGGGGAGATTCGACCGGCCTTCACTCCGCTCGGAGAGTTACGGACGGGTCGACTCTGGCTGCGCGCCAGGCAGGTACCAGGCAGGCAATGCACGCTACGGTAGTGAGCACCAATATCATTCCAAGCCACGCAAACGGATCGAGTGGTGATGTACCGAAGAGAAGTGAAGAGATTTCCCGGGTCGCCGCAACGGATCCGCACACGCCAAGAGCCATGCCAAATCCAGTAAGCAGCATGCCATCACCAAGGATCAAAGAGAGGATATGGGTACGAGTTGCTCCGAGCGCAACTCGTACCCCGATTTCGCGGGTTCGCTCGGCGACGCTGCCAGAAAGTACGCCATAGAGACCGACCGCTGCGAGAAGGAGCGCCACGACGCCAAAGAGTTCGAAGAGAATCAGAACGAAGCGCCGTTCGGCTTCCCCCAAAGCCATCATGCGCTTCATTGTCATAACGCGCACGATGGGTTGGTCTTTGTCCACTGACCAGATCGCGTCCTTCACCGCAGGCGCCAGTTCTGCCGCATCGCCACGGGCGCGGACAACAAAGGACAGTGCCTGATCCGCAAACCACGACTGCTCGGTCGGGATGTAGACAGCCGCCGTCTGCTCCATTGCGAGAGACGTTTGTTTAACATCGCCCACAACGCCAACGATGGTGAACCACGGCTGATCGATGGGGCCGACCTTCAGGCGCTTGCCTAGGGGATCCTGACCGGGAAAGTGGCTCCTCGCCAAGGATTCGCTGATCATCGCCACGTGAGGCGACCCAACGTTGTCGTGCTCGTCGAAAAAACGTCCGACGCGCAGGGGAATCCCGATCGTCTGACAGTAGTCCGGGCTAATAGCATAGCGAAATACGTTGCGACCCCCTTGTATATCCTCATCTTCGAAATGTGAGCCGTAGATGGCGTCCACCTGCGGATCGTCACTGAGTGGCAAGAGACTGGTAAATGCCGCCTCCTCGACGCCTGGAACTCGCCGCACCGCATCCAGGGCCTGCTCAAAGAAGCGTCCACGAGCGAGTGCGCCGACTCCGGGCGCCGACGCGGGGTCATCGAACTGATGGCCGAACGATTGTACCTGCAACGTGAGCAGGTGGGACGGATTGAAGCCCGGATCGACGGCGAGCAACCGTTCCATGCTGTGGAGTAGCAGCCCTGCGCTGACGAGCAGGACGAAAGCGAAGGCGACCTCGGTGACCACCAGCGTACGGCGCGTCCGCGCATGCCCACCGACAGTGCGGGTCGAACCTTGCTGGAGCCCCCGCTGGAGCACGTCGCGAGAGATGTGGAACGCCGGAACGAGGCCGGCAGTCAGACCGATCACGGTTGTGACAGCGAGCGCGAAGAGGAATGCCTGGGGGTCAAAAGCGATAGCATCCAGGCGCGGCAACTCCGCAGGACTCAGGGCAACGATTGTGCCCACGCCAGCCAACGCCACCCCTATTCCAAGCGCACCCCCAAGGAAAGTCAGCATGAGGCTCTCGGTCACGAGTTGGCGGATGATGCGATGCTTCGATGCACCTAGCGCGCCACGCACAGCAAACTCTCCAGCTCTTTGATCGCTACGTGCCAGGACCAGGCTGACGACATTTCCGCAAGCGATCGCCAGCACGAGAAACACGGCGCCGAGTACGGCCAAGAGCGCCGGTTTCACTGTATGTGCGATGTCGTCCACTAATGAATCAACCAGGAGGCCCTGCCGTAGAGACGCCCAGCGCGGCCTGGGAAATTGCGGCCATGGATTATGAACAATTAAATCGAGATCCTGGGCGCCCTGGGCCCGGGTGACGCCAGATCTGAGGCGGGCCACGATCCGCAGATGATCTCCCCATGCTGAAGTATTGAAGTCCCCAGCGATTTGGCTTGTGTCGTATTGCTCGGTTGTCCATACCTGCGCAGATGGCGACAGAACGTCCCCGAATCCATGAGGCATGATTCCGATGACGGTGTAGTTGTCATCGTTTAGCTTAATCTGGCGGCCGAGGATCGCTTGGTCGGCTTGAAACTGCTGCCGCCATAGCTTGTCGCTCAAAATAACGACCTTGGGACCGCGAAAAGTATCCTCTGAAGGCTCGAAATTGCGACCCAGAGAGGGACTGACACCCAACACAGGAAAGAAGCTGGCGCCGACGCTTTGCCCTTCGAGTCGTTGCGGATGCGTGCCTCCGGTCAAAGCGGGTTGCCACGGTTCGAAAACGGCCATGGAATCGAAGGATCGGCTTCGCTGCAGCAATTCCAAGTAGGTGCCGAACGCGGCCTCGAAACGCGCCCCATGGTAGGTGTTCCAGATCATCATGATCCGGTCAGAATGCGGGTAAGGAAGCGGCTTGAAGAGAACCGGATTGACCGCGCTAAAGATGGCTGTGCTGGCGCCGATCCCGATGGCCACAGTCATCACGTTCACAAATGTGAATCCGGGATTCTTGCGCAGTTGGCGCGCAGCGAAGCGCAGGTCGGAGAAAACTCTTCTGACTGTGTCTTCCCATCCAAACGAGCGCACCTGCTCTTCGGCAGCGTGTGGGTTGCCAAACTCCAGGCGCGTTGCCCGGCGAGCGTCTTCTTCGGACAGGCCGCGCTTCCTGTGCGCAGCGGTTGCTTCTTCGAAGTAATGCCGGACCTCCTCATCGATCTCCCGGTCCCGCCGGGTTCGATGCAACAGCCCATGAAGCCCACGGGTGATCTGGCGCCAAAACGACAAGCCTAACCCTCCTGCCGAAGAAGCCGTGCAACTGCTGAAACACGGCGGGTCCAGTCGGCTGTCTCGATATCCAACTGCTTCCTTCCGGTGCGCGTGAGGCTGTAGAACTTCGCGCGACGCGATTTTTCGGTGTTACGCCAGCCGGAGTCGAGCCAGCCCGCGCGCTCCAGACGCTGCAGAGCAGTAAGCAGAGATCCGGGGTTGACCTTGAAAACGCCGCGTGAAACCTGTTCAACACGGCGGGCAATGCCGAAACCGTGCAGGGGTTCGAGGCTCAGCGTTTTGAGGATGAGCAGGTCAAGAGTTCCTTGAATGACGTCGGTATTCAGATCGGCCATAGACGATGACGCTATATCACCACATCATGATTGTCAAGATGTGAACATCATGATGTAAGCAACGAAAGTTGAGGGTTCGCCAGACGGCATTCCCTCAGTGGCTAAAGCCCAGTTGATTTTGTTGGATTAACGTACGGGCTAAAGAGTGTGCGTGAGAACTTGGTCGCTGGGCAAGAAATACAGTTATCTACGACGCCACCCCGGTCTCAATGACCCGGAGGGCTTAAAAGCCCGTACCTTCAAAAACGGTTAAACACCCATCTGTGTGACGCACTACTAGTGTCTGGAGAATGCTGTAGATGGGGCTGAGTCCGAGCGCGCTTCGCTTTCCTTGAGGTCCATGCGTTCAATGAGACCGCTCGCGATGGTGTAAATGTGCCACACCTCGCTATCAGAAAGGACATCGCCGCCAAGGCTCTTCACGAGCTGATGAACTTTGACGCGGGCGATTCCGCCTTCCTGTTCGATTAAGTCAAGTGGTTCCACGTGAGGATCAAACTCCTGCCACTGACGGGTCCAGTAGGCCCGAATCTCTTCTTTCCCGACGGCACGCCCGCCTTCCGATGCCTTGGGCCAGCTAACGTTCTCACTCATGAGCGCCAGGGCGCTGTCGATATCCCGATGATTGAAAGCAGAGTAGGCCTGAGCTATCAGTGTCTGTGTGTTGGCCACGAATCCTCCCGAGTACATAGGTGTACTTTACACATGGATGCGCAGTATTACCCACGCGACTCCATCTGTGCTCGACCTTTACGAGGCGCCGGTGGGATGAAGCGAGAATTCACAACTGGAGAGATCGACCGACTGTCCGGTTCTCATGGCTTCGTCGGCGGCGAGCACGATCGACAGGCTCGCGAGACTGTCCTCCAGGTGCGAGGTCAGGTCGAGTTGCTCGCGAATAGCCCGTACGAAAAACTCCTGTTCGCGCCGGCAGAGCTCGTCGTGACCCGGCTCGTCAGCTTGCGTTAGCCATTCGTCAGGGCAGGCAAAGCCACCGGATGGTGTCAGCTCCGCATGATGCACGTGAATGGCATTGGTGCGAAGGTGGTCTTCCACCTTGGCCGACGCGCCGTTCGAGTCGGAGTGAATGCTCTGGATCGATGCCGCGCCGCGAGGCCCGATCACGTCTTTGACGAAGAATGCGGTCTCGCTCATCATCGGTCCCCATCCGGCCTCGTACCAGCCCACCGAGCCATCGCCGAAGACGATCTGCAGTTGGCCGTAGTTATACCGGCCGCCGGGGAGGCTTGGATCGAGGCAGGCTCCGATTGCAGAAACTCGCGTTGGCCTGGCGGCGACCATTTGGCACATGACGTCCACATAGTGCACGCCGCAGTCGACGATGGGGGTAGCGGACGCCAGCAGGCCTCGGTGCACCTGCCACTCCGCGCCGGAACTCTGCTGGTTAAGATTCATGCGCATAACCAGCGGAGTGCCCAGCGTTCGCGCGATGTCGATGAACTTCCGCCACGTGGGATGGTGGCGCAGAATATATCCGACGACGAGCTTCCTGCCCGCGCGCTGGGCCGCATCAACCATGCGACGGGCGCCTTCCGTGTCGGGGGCCAGCGGCTTTTCCACAAAGACATGGCACCCGGCTTCGATCGCGGCAAGGGTGAAAGCTTCGTGGGTATCCGGATAGGTCGAGATGCAGACTGCGTCAGGTGCGAGACTGGCCAGCGCAATGCCCACG